>CAZUMN010000012.1:0-23010 GCA_964621955.1 uncultured Thermococci archaeon | reverse complement strand
AATATGAATATGGCCTTGAAAATCAGATCACTGCTGTAAATCCGGCAGCAATGGCATATCCTTCCGAGATATCATATCATACTGCAAAGGCAAGAGGCAAGATAGATTTTGTCTACAACAGCGCATTACCGTTTGCCCTTATGCTTGGGGGGATTGCGAATGCTGATCCCTTGGAAGTGTCAGCACCCTACACATGGACTATAACGCCCTCAGGCACCCCAATACCTTTCACTACATCTTGTCTTATGAAAGGGGCAAACGACAAAACTGCGCAGATTTTTGGATGCTACGCAAAAAGCCTATCTTTTAAGATGGGATTAAACGAGCCCGTTTCAGGTACACTTGACATCGTCGGGAAGGACCTTAATCTAAACAATCCCTTCACGGTACCAACAACAATTGCAATTGATGATGCAAGGGCATGGAAGCCTCATGAGTTCACATATGCAATAGGCAACATAAGCGGCATAGACTACATCACAGATCTAGAATTCACTATCTCAAGGAGCGTTGAAGTTGGGCACGGCCTTTCGGATAGGTCGCCATCAACGGCATACTCTGGAAAGTTTGAGGCAATAAACGGTTCAATCACAGCATACATACCCGACTCTGAAACAGCAGATGAAATTGAGCAGCTGGTGCTTGGTGGCACCTCCACAGGGGCAACTCTGACTCCAAAGGATATCGTAATTGACAAAGGGTATGTCAACACGACAGCAGACACTATGAAGATCACCCTCTCAAACTGCATTTTCTCAGATTACAGTGCCATATTCCCGCTTGACACAAAAGTTAGCTACAAGTTTGGATTCTCTGGCACATCCGCAGAAGTTCTGTGGGAGGCCCCTTTTGCGAAGACCAACTGGTGAGGCAATTTATGGCAATAGTTGAGAAATCATACTTCCTGCACGAGCGGGATGAGAAAGGGGAGCTGAAATCACTCGTTATTGAGATAGAGCCTGGAAAAGAAGTCAAGATCATACCAATTCCAGAGGGCGAGATAGCGCAGTTATCTGACCCAATAAAAGGGTATGAGGTGCTATCGGCGCATATTGTTGAGCCTAGACTCTCACCTGATGAAATCAAAAATTTTGGGAAGACAAAGACAATAGCCAATCTTGTCCAAAAACTCTTGGATATCAGTGACATAAAAGAATCCTTTCGTCCCGAGTCTGGAAGCAAAGGCAAGGCTCCTTGAGGAGCAGGTGCTGCACCAGCTTGGGTATAAAGTATGGGAAATACCAAAACTCACAATCTTGGAAAAAAGAAGATTAGTGAGGGGATACGTATTGTACCAGAATCCGGAAGGCACCCAGGAAGAAAAGAGAATCCAGGCCGAAGAACTAATTAGGATGAGGAAAGAGCATCATGGCAGAACAAAACGTCAAGATAACAGTATCGGCTGAAGACAGAGCATCAGGCCCCATAAAAAATGTTCAGGGTGCGTTAGGTGGCCTTGAAAAAGCCGGGGGAAAAGTCGGCGGGGCAATGTATTCTTTGGGCCATGCGGCAGAAGTTGCTATGGGTACACTGGCAACTGCAGTCATAACGCATGGTGTCGCTGCTGTGCAAAACTTGAGCCGTGAGATGGTGCAGCTTTCAATCGAGCAATCAAAGTTCCAATCCCAAACACAAAATCTTATGAAAAATGCAGGGCTGCAATCTTATTCAAGGCAAGTTGAAAAATTGATAACCCAGCATTCTGATCTAACTTCCTTTGACGATACTTCTGTAAGGAAGAGTTTCAACAATCTGATCGCTTCAACAAAAGATTACGAAAGATCACTCAAGCTATTAGCAGTTGCAGAAGACTATGCAGCCGCAAGAGGGATAGATCTAGAATCTGCAACAAATCAGATCACAATGGCCCTTGATGGCAGCACGCTGACATTAGAGCGAAATGGTGTCGTGCTTGATGCAGTCAACATGAAATCAATGACGGCAGCACAAAAAATGGACTACCTCGCCAAGCAGATGGAAAAATCTTTTGGTGGCAGTGCAGAGGCTCTAAGGAACTCAACTGCGGGGATATTTGCAAATTTTGAGAATCAGGTCCAGAATCTAAAAACACTTTTTGGGGAAGAATTGACCGGTGTGATAGGCCCAACTTTAGAGAATATTGCAAGCAAGATTTCAGCTATGATCAAGTCAGGGGAGATCGAGCCCCTGGTCGATGCTTTCGGAAATCTTTTGCAGCACTCCCTTAGTCTAGGCTCTGAGATAGGAAACATAGTAATGAAGCTCGCAGGGGTAACATCCTCTTCAGAAGCAATAACAAAACTTGCCGATGCTTTTGAGAGGGTATCTTATATTTTGGGCATGATTGAAGATGCGCTTTCTAGAATCAGTGTTCTTATCAAAGATCTGCATCTGGATAAAATCATGAATATGGGATTGAGGATGGCAGATCCTGGGGGCATGGCTCTTTGGGATTATGCCGGCCAGCAGGTCCAGTATGGGAATGCCGGGGAGTATACTCCGTATGAAGCTGCCAGAAGGGGGAAATGGGAAAGTCCAGGGGTGGATATCCCTAAGGAAGAATCAGCAGCCGATGCTTTGGCAAGGCTCCGTGAAGGCATCAGGACGGAAACTGAGAATCAGCAAAGCAAAAAAGACAATAGCACTGCAGTCCAAAACAACACTCAAAACGTGCTTTCTGCAAATGAACTCCTAAAGCTCTACCGGGAGCAGACAACAAAGACTGGAACTGAAGTCAATCAGTTAGGCCAAACTGCAGGATCGGCAATCCAATACATGAACTCCGCCATGAACACCGTTAGGCAGATGCTGACACCTTCCGGTGGTGGAGGGGGCGGCGGCGGATGCCGAACGTATGGGACAAGCACAACTATCAGTGACGGCCACAGCGAAAGAACTGTTTATGGAACTGGCTCTGGGAGTAGTTCAGGCGGAATGGCCTGGTACAATGTTTTGGGAAATGAAAATGCAGCATTCACAGCAACAAAGGGCGAGGCTTGGGCAAACACAGTATCAAATGTGACCCGTAACTCTTGTTCAGGATTGGTCTGTAGTTTCGATGCAGGTGGAAGCAAATACTACGCAGGCGATGCACTAATCACTAAAACAGGCGACGTCGTAAACTTTCACCCTGATGATAATATACTGGCATTCAAAGACGGATCAAAACTTCAAGGCAAAGGGGTAGTAATCAACAATACTTTCAATATCAACGGTTCAGGCGATCCCGATAGGATTGCCGAAGAAATCATGAAAAAAATAACTAGGGTAGGCAGGATAGGATTCTAATGGAATCAAAAACCAAAACCGATTATCTAGTCAATTGGCAGATCATCGGAAAGGATGGCAAAATCAAAGAAGAGGGAAACGAAAAACTAAATCCTATAGGGAAGGAAAATGGCAACAATAACGAATAAAGGATTAGAGCTTAAGGCCAAACTCTTAAACGGAGTTGCAAGCACGCCTTTCACATATGTCGCCTTGGGGTCTGGAACGACTGACGAGGCAAACGATCAGACAGCGCTTGTGACAGAGATCACCACTAACGGTGGTGCAAGGGCTGCAGCAACTTGTGAGTACGAGGCCGACTACAAGGCAAAGTGGACCAAGACCTTCAGTTTCACAGGATCCCTTTCAGTCAATGAAGTTGGGGTCTTTGACGCTGCGTCAAGTGGCAACATGCTGATGAGACACAAGTTCTCTGCGACCAAAGCAGTTGAAAACGGCGACTCTCTGGCCATAACGATAAAGGAAACTGAATCAAGGGCTTAATTTTTTCTTTTTTTATTTTTTAATAATTAAACGAGTGATACACTGGCCAAATACGACTACAAAGCATCTGGGGTCACTAGGGGGCAAGAGATAGTTGAAAAAAGGACCCTTAACTCTAAGACCTTTCAGATAGGGCCAGGAAAGTTTAGAAGGGTATTTCACGAAAAGCCCATCCATTATGAAGACGAAAATGATCAACTAAGAACAATTGATGCTACTATCCGAAAGGAAAAAGACAAGTTCATAATGGATAAAAACAGATTTTCCATTGGATTTAGATCTGATGGGAATAAAGAGAAATATTTTGGATTTAGAAAAGATTACGATCACCAGTACGAGGCAAGCATCAGAAAGATCGTGATAAACGGGAAAGAACTTTCTTTTGATAGCTTTTCTAAGATTGAGAAATTAAGCGATTACGAGCTAAAGCATTCTATTTCAGATGGTATATGGATATACAACAGGATTCATGAATGCTATGTCCAGGAAGCAGTTGTAATTGACACTGGAAAGATCCATCTAGAGGACGTCGAAGTCTGGTACGAGCTCCATTTGAAAGGCTTCCGGGCGAAAGGGAAAAAGGCGGAAACGTTCACTTTTGAGCTTGATACAAAAGAAAAGATCTTTGTGCCTGGGCCCAGAATGTGGGTAGAAAATGCTGAGCATGCAAATCAACCTCTCCGCCACAGAATAGTAAAAAAAGATGGCAAAATTTTCTATGTTAAATACCTTGACGATAAGGCCAAAAACTGGGTAGGCTTAATCCAAAAACATAATCTCCTTCTGCCGGACGGGAAAAAGCTCAAAGGCAAGAAAACAATTTACATAGACTCTACAACGTATTACACATCCACTGCAGACGGCCAGGTAAACGGGGCATATTCTGGGACATGGTCTACTGCAAGATCAACAGGCAATACAGTCACAGACACCGCCACATCAGTCATCATAAGCACCACCGCTTCATTTGACAAGCAGCTTGGCGGCAATGGCTACTCTATAAGAAGGGGATTCTTTTACTTTGATACCTCAGGACTGCCAGACAATGCAACGGTGACATCTGCCGATTTTTCGTTATACAAATATTCCGCCTCCAACAGCCCGACTATCTGTGCCCAAAAGGGAACACAGGGCAGTTCACTAAGCGCATCGGACTTCACAGCATACAGCGGAAGCTCTTACGGCACCGTGTCAACAAGCAGCTCAGGTTACCTCACCATCAGCTTAGATTCGGCAGGAAAATCTGACATCAGCAAAACTGGGATTACAAAGATTTGTACAAGGGAATACACATATGACTATTTGGATACCCCACCTTCAATGGCCACGGCGTATTCTGTCACTGTTTATTCCGCCGAGCAGTCCGGGACGTCACAGGACCCAAAGCTTGTAATTGACTACACAGAATCTCAAAATCTCAGCGACACAGTGGAATACACAGGCAAAGGGGCAGTTTCAGCTGCAGGCAACATCACTTATGCAGTATCGGCCACAATTACTGGGGCTGGGAGTGCGTCAGTAACTCCTGGAATAACTTATGCTGCAACAGCAACATGCACTGGAACAGGAACGATAACAGTTACTCAAACGGCAACGTTAGTTTCGCTTGTGGCCTACACTTCCTACGCAACAATAACTCAACAAGATGTTGACTCTGATATTGAACTTATCACGGCAGTAACGGCTGCAACATGCACAGTCACAGCGGCATTTGGATACAGTGTAACGATTACCTACAGCGCCGCATGCTCAGTTGATGAATCAGATAACAGGATCTATTCTGAAACTGTTTCTTGTACTGGCTATGGCCAAGTTGGGTATAGCGGTGCAACTTCTTTTAGTGCTACAGTAAATTTTAGCTCAGCCGCAACACCCTCACAACAGGACCAAGATATTGACCTGGAAGTTATCCTTGTTTCAAGCGAGTCATCAATCACGATTATTGAGCCCACTTCGTATTCGGCAGAAATCACATATGGCGCAACTGGCGCATGTAGCATAACGGCAAATTTCAATGAAGTGGAAGAAATATCATTTGGATCTGCTGTATCTTCAGAAGCAGAATCTCTAACTGCACTTCATGTTACAATTGGTTATATTAGTGTTGGAACGGCAATACAGCAAGATTTGGATTCTTTTGTAGAAACAGTGACTGCAGGGGGCAAATCACTTGTCGCCGTAACAACTGTAACAAATTATAGCGTTACCTACGATGGCCCAACTGGAAAAGGCCAATGCACAGTAACAATTGAAACAAACAAAGTCTTAGATATTGACTACACTGCAACAGCTTCAATTGAAGTAAGCACAATAACAACTTATGGCCTTACAATCACATGCGTAGCACTCGCAATACCTTCACAGCAAGACGAAGATATTGATTTAGAAGTGATCTTATGCGGCGCTGCAGCAGCAGGTTGGGTATCTGATTTTGAGTTCATACGCTGCAATGGGGCAGGATCAGTCCAGGTGCTAACGGTCTACACCTATGATGGCACTGTAGAATATGCATCCGAATCAAGTTTTGAAGTTGCATCAATAACAGAATATCACATTGGTATTGAGGCAATTGGCGCCTCTTCAGGAGTTTCCCAGGATATTGATTATGATGTGGAAGTTATCCTTTGTGGATCATCCGGCCAGGGGTGGATCCAGGATATTGAACTACTAAAGATTATTGGCGCTGGCACTGTCTCTGTAACGACAGTGACGGATTATGCCCAGCTGATTGAATTTGAGGGCCTTGGATCATCAGAAGTTTTGGCCCTAAAAACATGGGCAGACACAGTTACTTTTGAGGCATGCGCATCTTTGGAAGTTGACACAGATTATGGATATGTGAGCTTAGTTGAGTTCACTGGATATGGCTCTGTGGTAGTCCTTGATGCGGATGTTGATATCGAGCTTATCACCGTGACAGGCTATGGATATTCTGAAGTTATTGCAACAGACTTGGCAAATATAGAAATACAATCAGCAGCATATTTCACAATTGATGCCACAAGCACAGGAAGGACAGAATTATTCTGGTCCATACATGTTGATGACATTGTCTTAGAGGATAACTACACGGTGGAGTATGCAAAGTTCACCGATGAGAAGGGAAAACGATCAGACTATTTTGAGATTGTTTTGAACAATAACGATGGATCAATCTCAGAAGAGTTTGGGATAGGGGATAATGTCTACTTTTATTTTGATGAAAACGATCCTCCGGCCGCTAAAATCTTCCATGGCCTTATCACTGGAATTGACTTTGATATTGATAGCTATGGCAGCAATAAACTGGTCCTAAGTGGGGAAGATTATGGATCAGTTAGGTTTGGTCAGACAATTGTTTCCGGCGCTGAAGTTTACTATAACACAACTGCAACTGATATAATCACTGATTTAGTTTACAGGTATTGCCCTGAAATAACAACAACTAATGTTGAAGAATTTGCGGACCAAATACCGTTCATTTCTTTTGCATGGGAGTATGTTTCCCAGGCTATTGAAAAGATTGCAAGGCTTGTTGGCGCTGATTATTATGTTGATGAAAACGATGATCTTCACTTCTATGATCCAAGCGATCTTGAAGTATCCCACTCAATTACCCCGGCTCAAATAGTTAATGCATCAATAAAAAGAGACACTTCAAAGTTCTTTGACAGGGTATTTGTCGTGGGAGGAAAGCAGGGCTTTTTGGACCAGAGTCAGGCGACTACAACAACTGAAGTTTCGCTTCATGATAAGTATTATGCATCTTCTTTCCAGCCTTCAAAGTCAAACGTGCTTTATGTTGAGACCTATGTCAAAAAGGTAGGTAGTCCTCTTGATGCCTTCAGATTCTCGATAGTTGAGGACAATTCAGGGCCAACTGGAGCAATTGTAGGGTTTGGATCAACAGCGGCAAAGAACGTTTCAACTGATGGCTCCTGGATAAAACTGGATTATATTGACGTGCAGCTAAATGTTGCAAAGCTCCACTGGATAGTTTTCCATATGATTGGAACTGTAGCTGATACTTACAAAGTGGCGCATGACAACACGACTGCAAGCGGCCACAAGTATTCATCTGGATCATCATGGACAAGCGCCACAGGTAAAATGGCCTTCAAGACTTATTATGGGGTCCAGATTGTAAAAGGTGCTTCAGGCACAAAGATGTTCTCTCACCATACAGATATTCCGATTGTTGATCTATCGATAAAAGACACGGATACGGCACTGATGCTGGCCCAGCAAAAAATAATTGAATATGCGCTTTCAAACTCTTCCAAGCTGACAATCAATCCTCCTGGAAAGAGGCTCAAGGCCGGGGAAGTTGTATCTATTTCAATCCCGGGGGTCACTTTGGAAGATCAGGCAATGTTATCTGTTTCATATGAAATAAATGATCCAAAGATCAGCACGGTGAGAATAGAATGCACAGCAGCTGAAGATTTCTACTCCACGTTTGCAAATCTATTTTCAGAGCTTAGAAAGCTCAAAGTGGAAAATGTCTTGCAGCTTCAGGAAACTTCAACGGATTACAAGGAAACAACTGAAACTCCATCAATAACACTAACAGAAACTATCACTGCACTTGCAACAGATTATGATGCACAGTTTGATGATGGCAAGGCCAAATGGGACGTGAGCAAATGGAAATAACTGAACTTATTAGGGGAGATAAAAATTCTTACCTGGGAAAATTCAGGATTGATGAGTATAATATTGAGCGTGACAGGGTCATACGAGGCTCATGGCAAAAGAATCTCGTCACTAACAAACTAAAAGCAGCTTTGGCCGAAGTGCTAACGGGGGATTATGATGCAAACAAGCACAGGATTGGAAAGTTGGCGATAGGAACTGGAAGCACTGCAGTCGCTGCAACAGATCTGGCCCTAACGACACAACTTGGATCTTTGAAGTCGTATGTGCCGAACAGTTTGCATAACAACACTTATTCTAACAAGGCCGAATCAACTTATTATTTTGACAGCACAGAATCCAGTTATTATGGGACCTGGGCCGAACTTGGATTATATGCCTACAATGAAACTGATCTACTCACCCACTCGCTAATCTCACCAACTAAAATATTTGACAATACAAAAACAATGACAGTCTATTACGTAATAGAATTTTAGGAGATATTATGACATTTACAAAAAAAGTTGCAGCTGGGCAGGATATCGCCTCAGCCGATTTTAGGCAGTATTTCGGGGATTTCTTCTCTGAAGGGATAAAGACTGGATTTACTGTTTCAGTAGATAGCGGATTAGATCTAAATGTTACAGCTGGAACGGCTTATGTGAAGGATGCCGACGGGGGAATGTTTCAGGTTGTTTCTGATGCGATAGAATCTCTCACAGCAACAGCAAGCAACACGAACTATGTTTACTTGCATTCTGACAACGGTGCAAATTGGCTTACAATCTCAACTTCAGGGACAGCGCCGGATGATGCAATGCTGCTTGCGACAGTCGTTGCCGGGGCCAGTTCAATAACTTCCGTGACAAATGTAGTTTCTGGATTGCCAACTTATGTGCCTCCAGGGATCATTGTTGCATGGAGTGGCGCATTGGCAAGCATCCCATCTGGATGGCTCCTTTGTGATGGTAACAACGGGACGCCAAATCTGATTGATAGATTTTTACAGGGAATAACGACTTCCACAACGGCTCCTGGAACAACGGGAGGGGCCCACTCAATCACAATAGGAACAAACGGATTCTATGCTGATGGTCAGACCATGAAGCAGTGTACCCAAGGTGCAACATTCAATAATAGGCCAAAGTATTACGAAGTGGCATGGATCATGAAAGCATGAGGGAATATTACTGTTCTAGGTGCGGAGTAGTTCTGGCTAGGCCTATTGAGATGTCTTCTAGTTATTGTTTTAATCCAAAGAATGAGAAGACTTTTTTAGTCTGTAAAAAGTGTAAGAGGAAGAGAGATAGTGTTATTTGGGGAAAAAGATGATTTTTTCTAATAATAAGAAAGGCTTTAATATCTAAGGTCTTAAAGGGATATTGAGGAGGATAATAATGGCAATTGATTCAACAACTGATTTGTTGATACTACTTTTGTATGCTAAAGGGGCATCAGATAAAGTAGGAGAATCAATAAAAGGAAACACAAAACTGCAAAAATTACTTTTTTTACTGGGGAAAGAAGGGCAGTATGAACATAAAATTAAGAATTTTTTAAATTATAGCGCATATAAATTTGGGCCACATACACCCGATTTATATGATGACTTAGAATTACTAAAATCAATGGGCATAATTAGTATTACTAAAACGAGAAACAAACAACAAATAGATTTTGAAGAGGAAGAAGATTTTAATGAAAAAGAAGAATTTGCTGAAGATGATTTTTTCTTTATTCCAAATGATCGCAGTACCAAATTGAAAGAGAATCAAATTAACGAATATTCATTAACTGAAATTGGCTTACTACTGGGCGAAAAGCTTTTTGAAAATTTAAGTGAGCAAGATAAAAAACTTATTTCAAATCTTAAAACTATCTATAATCCTAAACCATATATGGAGTTACTTAGATATGTCTATACTAAGTATCCAGAACTTACAACTAAATCTGAAATAAAAGATATGTTAGGAATTGAGATATGAGCATGCTTCTAGACTTGGTAGTATCCTATGGCCCATATGCCGGATGCAGTGGGTTCTTTTTCTGGCTTGGCTGGAAATTTTTAGATAAAAGTGATGATTCTAAGAAAGGATACTACGAAGTTATTCAAACTATTAAATTGAAACTTACATATAAATACTATAAAAGTTTCTCATTGAACGAAATTAGAAGTACTCTACAGGAAATCTTAAACTTAGTTACTAATGAAGAAATACAACAATACGTAATAAATGAAGATATCAAAGATACATTTAGAGAATTGAACAGGCACTTAGAAGATATGTATAAATTAGATGAATTATACAAAGCTTATAAAAATACTTTAAATTATGCTGCTTATTCTTCTTTTTTATTGGCAGTAATCCTTTTTATTAACATTATATTTTTATATTTGTATCCAAACTTAAATATAATAAATTCATTCTTAAATCCCATTAGTATATCCATTTTTATATTCATATGTGTTTTTGGGATCAAATATCTCTCATTAAGAAAAAAAATTGATAATGCCGGGGAGGCTAACTCATGAAATTTGAACAACAAATGTTTTCTCCTATAAAAAATCTTTTTTGTGATAATTATATGATTTGCGTAGAAGTTCCTATGGCTAAAAAGAGAATAGATATAATTTGCGAGAGAAAAGACAGTGGTGAAATAATAGCTATTGAAATGAAACTTTCTAATTGGAGAAAAGCCTTAAAACAAGCTATAGTTAATCAAGTAGGAGTTAATAAATCCTACGTTGCAATTTCTGAGAAATGTGCAAAAAATATTGACATTGAACTTTTTAGAAAATATGGGGTGGGTTTAATTTCTGTAGGGGAAGAAGCTATAATAATTGAAGAAGCTTATAATATACATATGCTGGATAATTATTATTATCATGCCATTAAGGAATGTGTCAGAGACTATAAAGTAAAGGGGTTTACATGGCACTAAAAATATTTTATAGGCTAGGAATGTTCAATGAGAGATCTCTTTTTCTAAACAATAAAGAATTCTATGATGGTATCGTTATCAAAGCTAATATCCTAGAATTTTATGAAAAAGCTGCCACTGAATTACTAACAGAAAGTGAAAAACCTTATATTATTGACCCCATTACATTTATTTTTTTATTAGAACCCGATTATTTAACTTCATCAAAAGGCAACTTAAAAAAACCATATGTAAAATTAAAAGAAAAATATGGATATTTAATTAATGACATAATTGGAAAAAGAAGAATCGAATCTGCAGATTTTAAGATAGCTTCTAATAATGAATATAATAATGAATTAATTGACAACTTTATTTCTTCTGTACTTAGTTTTCAAGTTAATAAAATACATAATACAGTTCCTCAAATAAAAAAATATGCTGAAATGCTCAAGGGAGAGGATATCGAGTCCAAATATCCGGAATTATTTAAGAAGTTTGAGAATATTATAACTTCCGAATTTACTAAACCATATTGTATCGTTCCTCCTTATTTCCCCGCATCTAGTGTCCAAGATCCCTTTTATGAGATTTCTCTTTATATCGCCAAACGTTCGATAAAATTTAAGAACGATAATAAACTATTTCCTGTGATTGCTTTATCTAAAGAAATGATAATGGATCCAAACATTGTAAGAAAAGTTGTTAATGATTACAATGACGAGGGTTTTGATGGCTTTCTAATCTGGATTGTAAATTTCAATGATGAAAAAGAATATGAATCGGCTTTAGCAGGATTTGCATCTTTGATACTTAATTTTAAGCGAATAACAAAAAAAGAGATAATAAATCTATACTCTGGTTACTACTCCGTGCTTCTTTCATATCTTGGCATAGATGGCATTGTATCTAATATTTGCTATGGGACATTTAAGAAATTAGAATTTGGGGCCGGTTTCCGCCCACCAATTAGGTATTATATTCCACATCTCCACCGTAAAGAAGCATTGCTTAACGCAGCAAGATACTACGAAAACAGTTTCAATAAATGGTGTAAGTGTGATATATGCAAGGATATTAAATATACTGATATTAAATCTTTTTTGAGTGAAGTAGGCATTAGTTTAGACGATGCAAGAACTCATTTCATGATTAACCGAAAAAATGAAATTATTAACTTAAATCCCTCTTTAAGAAACGAAATCTCGGAAATTTTAAGAAATTACAATGAATCTGATAAGGAAATAATCGAAATTGAGCATCTAAAAAGATGGAGTAATATTCTAACAAGAATCTTAAATATACTAGAAAAACGTGAATCCGATAAAATTAACTAGATTTAATCATATTAACTTTAATTAGGTATTCTAGCAAGGTCTATTGGGGTATCTGCGAGTTATTACTATGATCCTACAGCAGAGGGGACTTATTAATTTGTAGGAAGTGTAGGGAGAAGAGATAAGAGTTATTTTGTGGGATATTGGATAAAATTAAAGTTTATAGGACTAAAAGAGAATATAACATTAGTTAACACCTACTGGCTTGTTATTATATTAATTATTAGTAAATAAATGATTTAAAATATGCCCCTTCTTTTATGATGTCCTTAATTTTTCTTATTGATATAGGAATTCAGGACTGTTTTGAACATTTTTCCATGACTTGGATATCTAAGGTGCAAAAGTTCATGAACTATAATTTCATCTCTTTCTTTTTTTTGCATATTTAGGATAGATTTATCAAAAGTTATTCGCCCCTTAGAAGAGCAACTTGCAACTTTTCGTTTCATCTCTCGCATCTGAATAGTGTTAGGCTCTACATTTAGTTCTTCTGACCATTTTTTTATTTCATGTATGAACTCTTCTCTTGTTATCAATCTATGCACCTTTTAGAATCTTAATTATGTCATTTGCAAGCTCTGTCATCTTTTTAAAATCTTTTGAATCTGGCCTTAGAATTAGTTTATAGATCTTGGGCTTCACTATTTCTCTTTCTTGGTCTTCGCTTTTTTTCCAGTTTGGATATTTTTCAAATATCTCTTCCATTTCCTTAGCCTTTTCCTCTGCATTTTCTATTCCTGACCTATCAAGCATCCAGTAAAGAGTGAATATATCTCTAGACATATTTTTTTCTTTTTCTGATTTGGTGGAATCGTTTATTTCGTATATATCTTCTTTTAGAGCGTCAAGTGTTTCCTTTGTATTAATCTGTCCTTGATTATACATTGTGATTAACATTTGGGCCCTCTCCCCAATAGATATTAGATACGGAGATGCGGCACCTTTTTTCCTGATTAACTCATTTATACCCTTACTAATATTATAGACCTTTTCTCGGTCTGAAATTGTATCCTCTTCTATCTTCTTTATTGTATTCTCATTGATTTCATAGATGTCAAGGGTCTTTTTTATCTTCCCAGATTTTGAATGTTCTTGGACAAGGGCCGCTGTTTTTCGATAGAACTCCTTGTCAACTGAGATTCCAGGCTCATAAGCATCCTTTAGAATACTATACATGCTGGAGAGTGTTTCATAATCTTCTATATAGGGCCTTAGGAACTGGTCGGGGGATAAAATCTCATACATCGCAGAGAGAGACTTAAACGAGCTATAAAATTCATGTCGTATTTCTTCATCCATAAAATGCGATAGAACGGCCTCTACAGCTTTATCCTTTAATTTGCCTTCAATTATTACAAAGTACTCTTTTTTTGATTTTTCCATAAGCTCTCTAAAAGCATCTTTTACCTTTTCTATGTCATTTACTATCCCATCAAGGTCTGATGAATCAAATGCTAGGGCCTTTTCGAGCTTATTAAACAGTCCGACAAAGTCTAAAACAAAACCAGAGGGTTTTTTTCTACCGCTCTCATCTTCATAAGGTCTATTGACCCTTGCAATTGCCTGTAATAGAACATGATCTCTCATAGGCTTGTCTAGATACATACAGTAAAGAATTGGGGCGTCAAAGCCTGTAAGAAGTTTCTCTGTGACTATTAGTATCTTTGGAAGTTTACCGGAAGCTCTAAAGTTTTTCCTTATAGAAGTCTCTTCTTTTTCATCCAGATGATATTTTGCCATATAAGAGGGGTCGTTATAATAAGGGCTATATACAACTTCAGAGTATTCTTTTGGAAGAAGTTTATCAAGCTCTTCCTTGTACATTGCGCATGCTTCACGGTCAACAGCAACTAAAAATGCCTTGTATCCCATGGGCTCAATATATGTTGTATAGTGTTCTGAAACATACTTTGAGATTTCTTTGACCCTATCCTTCCCCTTCATCATATTTTTTAGATTAACTGCCCTTTCAAGGACCTTATTTAATTCCTCTATATCGCTTAATCCTTCTGAATCCTTTAAATCAAGAAATTCGCTCTCTAATATTTCACGCTCGACAAGTAGCTCATTTGGGGCAAGGGTATAGTTTAGAGGGACTGTTGTTTCGTCTTCTATTGACTCCCCTATACCATATTTGTCAAGGTAACCTTTTGGTGGATCATCTATACCAAATGTGATAAAAGTGCTCTTACCCTGAGAGGTCCTATCTATTGGTGTTCCTGTAAAACCTATATAGGTCGCATTTGGTAGCGCTCCCATGAGGTAATTTCCTAAAGTTCCGCTTGTCGTTCTATGAGCTTCGTCCACCAAAACAAAGATATTGTGTCTTTTGTTTGTATTCTCGTCCATCTTATCAAATTTATGAATAGTAGATACAATAAGCCCTCGCCTATCTTCTGATAAAAGGGATTTAAGATGTTTTTTTGTCTGGGCTATCTCGACATTTTCAATTCCTACTGAGGTGATGTTAGTGAAAAGCTGAGATTCAAGTTCATTTCTATCAACCAACATCAAAACTGTTGGGTTTTCAAGAGTGGGATTTTGAAGAAGTCTTTGGGCCGTTACTATCATCGTGTATGTCTTACCACTTCCCTGAGTGTGCCAAATCAAGGCTCTTTTCTTTTCTAAATCCTCTGCCCTCTCAACGAGCCTATTGACAGCCCTAATCTGGTGTGGTCTTAGTATTACCTTCTTTAGCTCATCGTCTGCCCTTGTGAATAGTATGAAATCGGTGATAACCTTTACAATTCTTTCTTTATCAAAGAAGGATTTAACGAGTGATTCAAAGTCTCCTGCTTTTTCATCTTTCCAGTTGAAAAGCCCTTTTTTCGAGCTGTTCCAAGTGCAACTGTAGTAATATCTTATGATGTGTGTTATGGCGTAAAGCTGGAGAACTGATAAAATCTCTGGACAGTCAAGATGATACCTCCTTACCTGGTCAAGAGCCTCGCTTAACCCCTCCACCTTTTTAGCTGCCTTGGTCTCAACTAAAACTATTGGGATACCATTTATCAAAAAAACTATATCCATTTTGATTGTCTTTGTCCCGTTTGTAAACTTAAACTCATCCGTTACATGGAATGTGTTATTTTCTATATTATCCTTGTCAATTAAAGTTATATTTCTCTCTCTGTTTTCCCCCGGTACAAATATGGTTTTTAGGCCCTTAATATACCCCCAAGCGAATAAATTTCCTTCAATTGTAGGGGGGAGCCTTTTGATCCTGTTTAGAACTTCTGATGCAAGTTCGTCAGTCATAAATTCAATGTTTAGTTTCTTTAGCTGCTCTATGAATAGTTTATCAAAAGAGATATTTGTAAGGGAGCTTCGCATGCCTAGAGCTGCATCCTGAGAGAGATACTCCCACCCTATATCTTTAGCATAGGCTATCATTGGATTTTGAACTGAGCCACGCTCGCCACCTAAAGTCAAGACGACACCTCCAGAGCATTAACTCTTATTTTTCCAGTCATAAGATTTTCAAGCAGAGTTTTAAAAACAGCATCAAGAGCTTTTGCTTTGTTTTCCTCGCCTTCTATTTTGCTGTCAACTGCTGAAAGGATGTCTGCGATTTGCTTTTGTTCGGGGAGTGGTGGAAGTGGGATTGTGAAATTACTTAATCTAGAACGAGATAAATTTGGTATTGTAGTTTTATTACCTTCTTCAGAATATAACCCTCTAATTAACATTCCAAATTGCATCCAATACATATAAAATTCTGGTGTTATTCCCAATCCATTCTTTGCCCTTAATCGGTGCAAATGATTTTGGTGGCAACACTCGGTTATCTGTTCTTCCCATATTGCGGTTCTGCCAATATCTCCGCCTTCGCATATGAGCAAATCTTTAGATTTTAAGGTAAGAGATTGTAGTTGTTTTTCTGAAAAATACATGCTGTCTAATTTAGTTAAGTCGATTCTACCCCAGAATACATTTGATGTTCTTAAAAATGGTTTTAAGAATTTACCTGGACCTGACTCACGGCATAGTGTAATGCCTTGTTGCATTTCAAACAAATTCCCAAGCCTAGTAACTTCCCACTCTTCGGGAATTACCCCAATCTCTGTCACTTTAAATCCATCTGCCGTCATTATTAAAGCCCCAACTTTAGAAGTATTTCATTTAACTTTTCTTCAGCTTCGCTTCTCTCTTCTTCCGCTTCTTTTAACAGAACGACAGCTTCTTCAAGAGGAAGAACTTCTTCATTTCCGTTTTGCGATACATATCTTGAAGGACTTAAATTGTAATCATTCTTTATTACATGATCTTTAGAAACAATCTTACTTATACTTTCAACTTCCTTCCAGTCATGATAGATTGAAGCGATTAGAGGAAGGTGCTCATCAATATCCATGTAATTTTTTGGTTTTCCTTTTTTGAATAGTTTTGAAGCATTGATTAGAAGAGTCTCATTTTTATGTGTTTTATTTAGATTTATGACTACAATTATTCCCGGTGCTGTTGTGTTATAAAAGAGGTTTTCTGGCATTAAAATTACTGCTTCAACTAGGTCTCTATCAACGAACTCTTTTCTAATGTTGCGTTCTCTGTTTTTTCCTTGGTTTCCGCTACCCCTTGAAACTGCACCAGTATCAAGAACTACGGCCATCCTACCCTTTCCAGTTAAGGAAGAATACATGTGCTGGACCCATCCCCAGTCTGCACTGCTTGACGGAGGAAATCCAAATCCAAATCTATTGAACGCATCATTTTCATAAACACTCTGCACAAAATCTTGATTCCACATTGGATTTGCAGTTACAATATCAAACTTCATTAATGAGCCATCGGCATTCTTAAATGCCGGTCTATTCATTGTGTCATCAAGAGCAATTGTAGCTTCCATATCATGAATAAAAACGTTCATCTTTGCCATTGCTAGAGTACCGTGCAATATTTCCTGCCCGTAAAAATTCAAGGGTGCGACAGTGATATCGCCTTTATATTTTTCATTAAATCTAAGACTACATTTAATTAATAACCCCCCACTACCACAGCACGGGTCATAAATTGTCTCATTTTGTTTAGGATCTAGAATTAATGACATCATAATTGCAACTTCTTTTGGTGTGTAGAACTCTCCTGCGCTCTGCCCACTTCCTTCAGCAAACTTTCTAAGCAGATATTCATATGCCCTTCCAAGGATATCTGACTCAACATCCTTTGTTCCAAGTCTGTAACGGCCTAGAACATCTATTAATAAAATGAGTTTTTCGTCGCTAATTATTCTCTGGCCTGAAGCTGTTTCATTAAAATCTTTTAAATCAACTACTCCTTGTAGTTTTGAGTTTTCTCTAGAAATTGACCTTACAATGTCTGTTAATGTTTGCCCTACGTTTACAGTCAATTTTGATATTACATCCCATCTTGATTCTTTTGGAATATAAAATCTCACAAGTTTATGGTCTTCTTCGATTAGTTTTTCTGCTATTTCCCTACTGTTGTATTCCTTTGATAGTCTTTCCAGTTCATCTTCAAATACGTCTGAAAGCCTTTTCAAGAATATAATGGGTAGAATATAGTCTTTGTATTTTGGGGCATCAATTTCCCCTCGTATCTTACAAGCTGCTTCCCAAAGCCAGTTTTCAAGTGTTTTAATATCAAGAGAATTTGTCAATTATTTCCCCCCAAGAATATGATTGAAATCTAAAATAAAAATAGTGTCATTCATCAAAAAAGTATTGACCTCTACATATATAAGAATATGGAAAAAAATAGGGACCCTAATATGTCAATTTAATAAATTCTTTTTAGTGTCGGTATTCTCTTACTGAATGTTTCTTCGAACTTTACCACGTTTTCTATTAAGAACGAGATCATTTTATCCCAATCGTCAGGATTATCAATACTAACATCACTCGTTGCATATTCAATATTTGAGGATTTATTATCGTCCTTTCGTCTCCAAACTAAAGGATAGCCTAATTCAGATTCTATACTCTCCTTTTCATTGTAGAGGGCATCAAACATTTTCTTGTTCAATTCTTTGGAAGAATTCAAATATAATTCTACTCTCGCATATGCTCTTGATATTACAAGTCCATATGATACTCCAGATATTCCTGCGCTTTTAGATATCCAGCCTTCCCTACTTGGACCTATGGTTTGATAGAGATCGTATTTCTTGTTCATCTCTTCGAGGAATATATTCCAGAATTCATAATTAACGTTTCTTCTTTCTCTATTTTTCTCCCTTTCTATGAGTATTTCCTGATTTTTCTCTGCCATCCTAATTGTATACTCTTCTGAATCTTTCATAGGTATAATCTGTTCAATGTTTAGGAACAAGTCATCTCGTATTTGGTAGGGGGTTACTTTGAAGCATTTAATCCTGACGTTAAAGTCCAACAACCACAGTACCGTAGCAGTTACTTCTTTTCGGTAATTTGCCGCAATAAAGAATATTCTTTGGGATTGAGATTTGTTTAATTCTATTTCTCCAAGATCACAGAAATTATTGAGACTGTTTTCGGCATTTTCATCTCGGCTCTCTTTATCAAGAAAATCCTGGTAAATCTGAATAATTTGGCTCTTAGTGAGCGTTGAACAATACGATGCGTATTTCAAAGCCTGCCAAACAACGTCTTTTCCTGAATCATCCAGCTTGTTTTCAATGATTACTAGATTTCCTTCTTTATCGATGGCCAAAAGATCAAGCCTCTCATAAGTATCATTAAAATCAGAAAACTCTTTTTGTATAATTAATAGTTCCTCGCCTAAGCTAGAAGGATTCTTTGCAATCCATTCCTGCAGATGATCTCTTTCATTAAATCCTAGCTCCGAAAATTTCTTTTGTGTAACTTCTTGGATTTCATTATTTTTCTTGTCTATAGTATAAATAGTACCACCACCATGGTCAATATATCTTTTTATCTATCCAATAATTCTTATTTTCTCCATATATAAGAATATGGAAAAAAATAGGGAAAATAGGGAAAAATATTTTTTTTCCAAATACTATTAAAAACTAATAAAGTAATTTTATGAAGATTATAATGCCATTAGAAGAAGAATCTAGCCAAATAACAAAGGAGAATTTAGATAAGGTAATTGAATTTATACCCTACTTTGAAGATAAGGCCAACGTTTTCTATATTCTTGTGCCGCCAAGAGAAGTTAAACAAGGTGTTTATCACATTCCATATTATGATTATTCAAAAAAAGTCTCAGATTTTTTAGATATATTGTACAAGGAAAATTTCACTACTTATTATGGCGAGGCCAAAGATAGGGATGATATATTTAGATTTATTAATAGAAGAATTCCTTTGTCAGAGGTTAGTATCCAAGACGTCAGGGCGATATTCAAAACTATTTTAGCAGGTGAAAGGCTTACGATGGGCGGAGGATACATTGCCAGTTCAATTGATAATGGCCTAGTGCTTGATCTGTTAAAAAGGCTAAAAGAGATCAGGGACGAGATGGATTAGGCCCTAATTATAAGGCCAAATCAGAATTTATTCTTTTGAGTCTCCAACACATACATCTCCAAAAGCTCCTTCAAGGCAAAATCAAGAACTTGGATAAAAGTTTCGTTTTCTGTGTCTCCTAATAGTTCTAGTTCTATCGATTTTGGTCCCCTAAAAAAATATTCTTCACCTTCATAATCTTTTACCGTTATATTCCATCCAGTGTTTCCACCATCTGTTATTTTCAGGTAGGTCTTTCCCCCGTGCCCACCATCTCCTCCGCATGGGCAGTTAGATCCTACGTTAGCTTCTAAAATATTGCAGCTAAAAAATTCTTTCGATTTTATCGGAAAATTATATTTCATACAGCCACCTCGATAAAAAGAGGTAAAAATGTTTAAGATGATTTCTTAAATGAAGTGGGATTTTGTATAATTGATTTTAAACTTTGGATTATTTGAGTAATTTCTTTTTTGCAGCTCTGATATCTTCATCTTGCTGATCCATATATTCATCCCATACACCAGATATTCTTAATTTTGCTAATATGCTCATTTCCTCTTTAGTTAAAGGATTTTTACTATTTGGATCTTCCGTTCTCCCTTCAACACTTTTAAAAAATTCTTTTAGTTCATCCATTATTTCTTTATTCATCAGCTTTTGTCAAGTATTCAGATATAAATATTTATCCCGAAATACTTGGCCCTAATTTTAAGGCCAAAATAAAAATATGCCCTAAGCCAATTGTATTATATCAATAATTCCAAATTAGTTCGATGACAAGCAACTGGACTTATGGTGGGATAGATGCGCCTTCTGTGGCGCTAAATATAGCCGACAACTCCAAGACAATGGAGGAGGTAAGGGACAGAATAAAGAGCGAAATACTAAGGGCGCAGAAGAGCGTCTTTGGAGAAAAGGTCAGGGGCTACCACAGGAACTACGTCAAGAGCATGGCGGTAGTTCTAAAGATAGCAGAGACTTGTGAAAGCAGGGAGGCGTTCATAACAAACGTTGAGGGTGTCTTAATTGATAAGCTAAAGGACGCCGAAGTGTAATCGGCCCATCTATTCTTTTTATCTTTCCTTTAGCTCTTTTTTTAGTTTCTCTAATTCCAAGAGCTTTCTTTCAACTTCATCAAGCTTCTGCCTCACGGCCTCTTTTACAAAATCCGCTCTTGAGGTGTAACCAAGATCAGTTTCTTTGACTATATAGTCAATTCTTCTCAATAGCTCTTTTGGGAGGCTTGCCCCCTGATGCTCTTTTGCCATAGGACCACTATAGATAATCTGCCGCCTGATATATAAAAATTTCGTTACATATGTTCGAAAATACAATATGCCTATCGAAAATCTTTTACTCTCCTGCTTACCTTTTGGTATGTAAATTCGTCATATATGACGTATTTATAGGGCGAAAGAGCGGTAAGACGATGTGGGCCCCAAACGTCCATAGGCACCATTACACATCTATTCCGCTCCGCCAATCCAGGAGGTCTGGATTTTGCTGACAGATGAAAAGAAGAAAGAATTGATTGAAAAGCTTGGCGTATCCGATGAGGAGTTTGCCGAGCTTGTAAAAAGAAAGAGTGAAGAAAAGAATGTTAGCCCTGGAGGCGCTACGCTCCTCCTGTATTATGAGGCATTCAACAAGCCGAAAGGCGTTGACACCACACTTGAAAATTTCTCAAAACCAAAAGAGAAGATGGATGATCTTTTTGAGGATGCATCAAACTACCTCTCGCAATATGCCGCCGTAAATCACAAGAACGAGCCTGAATGGCTTGATCGAAAGCTTGAGCTTGAGATGAAGTTCTCCAGGAACGAGTCGCCGGAAGAGGCAGCCATGCTTTTGGCATACGCTTACGGCTGGAGGGATGGAAAGCCCCTCCCAATGTCCAGTTTTAAGGCCAGGCCAAAGATAAGGCCAGACTGCATTTCTCTTGACAGCCTTCTATCAAAGATCAATGACGAGGGCCGGATTGTTTTTCTGAATGCAACGGTGAACAGGGTCTCAAACGTCAGGGAGGAAGAAGGGGCCATAAGGCTTCGGACCACGGGGATTGAGATAACTGACGGCAAGGATAAGATATGGGTCAACTGCCACGACACAAAACCCTTCACTTCAAAAAAGAGCGGAAAACTAATCCCAGGGAGGTTCCTTTCTACAAAGGCGCAGCTCAAAAGGACGGATCTTATCGGATCCCTCGTCTCATTTTACAACATCGAGGCAAGGGTTTCAAAGAACGGCGAGCTAAGCCTCAACACCGGGCCGTACTCAAACTTCTCCTATGAAAAAAATGAGCAGAATGAAAAATCCCCTTTGGGCGAGGCCTCATGAGCCGCATCGCAACAATCTTTGAGCCGATGCATTCCTCAAGGTATAACGGCGCCGAGGGTGAGGAGGAGTTTCTGGTTCACTGCTTGAGAAAAGAGCTAAACGTCAGGCTATCCCTTAGCCCTTATTCAAACTGCGACTTTAGAATTTCCGGTAAAAGGATTGATGTCAAGACGATATCAAATGACTACGGCCCCTCTCTTGATTTCAATGTCAACGTTCCATCGTGCCAGGTGTCTTTGGAGCAGGATCTTTTTGCTTTTGTATTTCATGACAAATTCAAAGGCACTTTCACTATTGCCGGGGCCATTGATAGGGACACACTCCTTAAGAGGGCCAGGCTCATGAGGAAAGGGGAAACAGAGAGGAACGGGTCTTTCCAGTACAAGTGCGACACATATGTCATGAAGGTAGGGGAGCTCTTGCCCTTGGAATCACTTGTCGGAGCAAAGATTTCGGAGTGAATATGATTGATTTCATACTACACTTTGGCCCTATTTTACTTACAGGTTACTTACAAAGTGCCATTTTTAGGGCCAGTTTTACTTACAGCCATCATTACAAAACCCCCTTTTTTAGGCCTATTTTACTTACAGGTTACTTACAAAGTGCCATTTTTAGGGCCAGTTTTACTT
>CAZUMN010000011.1:0-25768 GCA_964621955.1 uncultured Thermococci archaeon | reverse complement strand
ATACAGATTTTCCAGAAAATATAGTACAAGAAGAAGTTAAAGATTATAATTTAAGTGCTATCGATTCAATTTTTTTTGCAACAAGGCATAAATCTGTTACCCAAATACCCACTTTGACGTGCCATACGCCAGGAAATTTTGGTAAAGCAGATTACGGCGGTAAGGATGGTCAAGTTTCTCCTTCTAATCCGGTATTCCAAAAACTAGTATTAAACGAAATCATGGATTTATCAAAAGACCTTGAGGTATCATTTGAAGTTTCTCTTGAAGCTACACATCACGGACCATTAACAGGGCTTCCTACAACCTTCATTGAGATTGGAAGTGATGAAACATATTGGGGAGTAAAAGAAGCTGGTGAAGTTATCTCTTCAGCAATTTACAAATCTCTTTCTTACAATGAAAATAAAAAATCTTTCAAAATCGCCACAGGAATAGGTGGGGGGCATTATTGCCCTAAATTTACTGAAATTATGTTAAATACTGATATTGCAATAGGTCATGTAATAGCAAAGTATAATACTCCGGTCACAGATTCAATTCTTTATGAATTAATAACAAAAAGTGGCCCATTGGACGCTGTTCTTTTAGATTGGAAGGGAATTAAGGAACGGTCAGATTTAAAAGACAAACTTACTAGTAGAGGTATATCATTTGTAAGAACAAGTGATATTGTAAAAGAATAAGGATTACCACTAAAGAGAAGCATTATACATAGCATTATTAAGCAAAAGCTTTATATACTATTAACCTATATAGATAACAAATAGGAGTTTTATGTTACCAATAATAAGTAGCTACATTAACGATAAAGGGGGAGTTAAATGAGATCTGTTATTGAAGATGCCATTGAGAGGGCGGTAACAGAAAAAGAAATAGTTAAGGATCATCGCTATACTTCTGTGGATGAGGAACTTGAAAGAGTACTCAGAGAATCAAGAGCTAAGATTAAGGTAGTAGGAACAGGTGGAGCAGGCTCCAACGCAATTGACAGATTAATGGAAATTGGAGTAATTGGAGTTGAAGCAATAGCAGTTAATACCGATGCTCAAGATTTATTAGATACTAGGGCAGACAAAAAAATATTGATTGGAAAGGAAGTTACTAGAGGTTTAGGAGCAGGCAACGACCCAAAAGTTGGAGAAGAGTCTGCAAGAGAAGACGAGAGAACAATCAAAGAAGTACTAGAAGGAAGCGATATGGTTTTTGTCACCTGTGGTCTAGGTGGGGGAACGGGAACTGGTTCTGCACCAGTAATAGCTGAAATAGCTAAAAAAATGGGAGCACTAACAGTTGCAGTTGTGACTTTACCTTTCACAGTTGAAGGTTTGAGAAGACAAAGAAATGCCGAAAAAGGACTTGAGAAATTAAGAAAAGTTAGCGATACCGTAATTGTTATACCAAATGATAAATTGCTAGATATAGCGCCTGGTTTACCCATAAATGCAGCGTTTAAAGTTTCTGATGATATACTTATTAGGGCCGTTGGAGGCATAGCTGAATTAATTACAAAACCTGGATTAGTAAATGTTGACTTCGCAGATGTTAGATCTGTAATGAAAGAAGGGGACGTTGCAATGATCGGAATGGGAGAATCCGATACAGAGAACAGAGCTAAAGAAGCAATAACTGAAGCTTTGAGTAGCCCTCTGATAGATGTAGATGTAACCGGTGCCAAAGGAGCTTTAATTAACATCACTGGAAGTTCGAACATGAAACTAGAAGAAGCAGAGAAGATCGTAGAGCATGTAACAAATGAACTTGAGCCGGACGCCCAGATTATTTGGGGTGCAATGATAAACGAAGAAATTAAAAATGGCCTTAGGGTAATGGTAGTTCTTTCAGGAGTTAAATCGCCTTACATATTCGGAAGAAAAGAAACTGAAATGCTTATCGAGAGCGAAGCACCCGTTAGAGGAATCGATCTTGGAATAGAATACATTTAAAAAGGATTCTTATTAATTAGCCTCATGGCAGAGGCTAATCTAAAGAAAAAGGAAAGAGCAAGAAGTTGGGTTTCCGAATACAGTAGAGTACTAAAACTTGCTAAGAAGCCTGGCAGAAAGGAATATTCACTTACATCTAAAGTAACTGGAATTGGGATAATACTTATTGGGATAATTGGTTACTCAATAAAATACCTCTCAGTTTTAATCCAAGATCTTGGAGCATAAATTCCTTCTAAAAAGGCTAAACTTTTTAAATCTTTGAGTACCTTTGATTTTGTTGTTATTATGGGTGAGAATGTAATGGATGATGACGAGAATCCAATCTTTGCATTAAAGGTAGCTGTTAATCAAGAACAGAATGTAGCAAAGATGATAGAGGGAAAAGTAAAAACTAACAACCTTAAAATTTATGCAGTCTTAGCACCAGAAACCTTAAAAGGGTATGTTTTCATTGAGGCGAGTGATAAAGGGGCTGTAGAAGAAGCCATTCAAGGCCTTCGAAATGTAAGGGGGATTCTTGAAGGTAAAATTGCCTTTGATGAAATAAGTCATTTCTTAGAGGCTAAGCCATCGGTATCTGGTCTTGCAAAAGGTGACATTGTAGAATTAATAGCAGGGCCATTTAAGGGTGAAAAAGCTAAGATTATAAGGGTAGATAAAGGCAAAGAAGAACTTACAGTTGAGCTTCTTGAAGCAATGGTGCCAATACCCGTTACCGTTAAAGGAGATTATGTCAGAATTATAGAGAAAAAGAGCTAGTGGTGATATAATGGGAAAAGAGAGATCTGTTACCTCACTTGTTGATGGAGGAAAGGCTACTGCCGGTCCACCTTTAGGACCTGCTTTGGGGCGTCTTGGTATTAATGTAGGAAGGGTGGTCGCCGAATGAAATGAAAAAACGAATGATTTTGTTGATGACAAAAAGAACTTCAGAGTTGAAGTTGGTGTTCCTCCCGCATCCGCATTAATTCTAAAAGATCTTAAATTAGAAAAAGGATCTTCTACACCATCTTCAAGTAAAGTTGGAGATATTAGTATAGATGCACTTGTTAGAATTGCTAAGATGAAGGAACCTTCTTCATTATCTCCTGATATTGCAGGAGTGGTTAAAGAGATTCTAGGAACATGTGTTTCTATGGGCGTAACTTGTGAGGGCAAAGACCCAAGAGTAGTCCAAAACGAGATAAGAGAAGGAAAATACGATAATATAATTAAATAAAGGAGGAATCGTTTTGAAAGAGGCTGTATTACGAGCAGTGAAGAAGGCAAAGGAAACTTCAAAGCCGAGAAACTTCACACAGTCAATGGAGATGAGTATAAATCTTCAAGGACTAGACATGAAAAAAACACAAAACCGAATCAAAGAAGACTTTGTTTTACCTAACGGAAGGGGCAAAGATGTGAAGATTGGGATCTTTGCTTCAGGGGATATGGCATTAAGAGCCAAAAAGGAAAACTTGTCTGTATTTGATCAAGAAGACATAGAAAAATTCGCAAAGGACAAAAAACTTGCAAAAAAAGTTGCAAATACTCACGATTTTTTCATAGCGCAAACAGATTTCATGACCTTAGTTGGAAAATCATTAGGTCCAATATTTGCGCCAAGAGGAAAAACACCTGCACCTTTGCCTCCAACTGCTTCGCTTGAACCTATATTAAATAAACTGAAAAAAACAGTTAAAATAAAAAGCTACAATCAGTCCGTTATTCACATGTTTGTTGGCTCCGAAAAAATGGACGATGAGATGTTAGCGGAAAACATTACAGAAATTGTAAAGTTTTTTGAAAAGAAACTTGAGAAAGGATTCGACAACATAAAGTCAATTTACATAAAGACTTCTATGGGGCCTGCAGTAAAACTGGAGGATTTTAAATGAAGGGAAGAGTAGCAGTTAAAGGGGACGTAGCTGAATGGAAAGCAGAAGAGGTTAACTCCTTGAGAGATATGATTTCATCTTCTCCTGTTGTAGGGGTAGTTGAACTTCAAGGAATACCTGCAAAACAGTTACAGAATATAAGGGAAGAACTGAGGGGCAAAGTTACTTTTAGGATGTCAAAAAATAAGTTAATGAAGATAGCTCTTGAAAAAACTGAAAAGGAATCCCTTAAAGATCATATTAATGCAGGAGCGGCTTTCGTTTTTTCTAATGAAAATCCTTTTAGAATTTACCGACTTTTACAAAAATCAAAAGCACCCGCACCAGCAAAACCAGGTGATGTTGCAAAAGCTGATATAATAATCCCTCAAGGAAGTACAGGATTGCCACCAGGGCCACTTGTAAGTGAACTTCAAACTCTTGGAGTTCCAGCTAAAATTGACAAGGGTACAATATCTATTGAAAGAGATGCAGTACTCGTAAAGCACGGAGAAATAATATCCAAGAAAATTAGTGACATTCTTTCCCAGCTTAAAATTGAACCAATGGAAGTTGGCGCAGATTTGGCGGCTGCTTACGAAAATGGATTATTATTCAATAGAGATGTTCTAACTATCGATGACGCCCAAACTAGAAGCAACATAATAAAAGCATTTTCAAATGCTTTGGCACTATCCTTTGATAGAAGAATATTTACAAAACAAAGTGTAAAACTATTAATACAACAAGCTACACTTAAATCAAAATCCTTAGCAATTGGTGCAAATATAGTTTCGCCTGATACTATTGGCCCAATAATGTCAAAGAGTGTTGCTCAGGCTCTCAGTCTATCCAAATTGTTAAATGGTGCTGCGTTGGACGATGAACTTAAAAATAAGCTCAGCGTATCTCAATCAGCAGTTCCTGCTGAAAAAAAAGTAGCCGAACATAAGGCTGAGGAAAATAAAGATAATAAAGATAAAGATGGGGAAGCCGGATTAGAAGGTCTAGGATCCCTATTTGGTTAATTAATGGAGGTGTGATTATGGAATATGTATATGCTGCGATGATCCTTCATGAGGCTAAGAAGGAAATAACTGAAGCAAATTTAAACAGTGTTTTGAAAGCTGCCGGAGTAGCAGTCGATGAGGCCAGAATTAAAGCTCTTGTATCTTCATTGGAAGGTGTAGATATTGAAGAAGCTATAAGCTCTGCTTCAATGCCAGTTGCTCAAGCACCTGTAGCTGCACCAGCAGCTGCTTCAGATCACAAAGCTTCTGGAGACTCAAAGAAGGAAGAAAAGAAAGAAGAAGCAGAAGAATCAGCACTTGAAGGTTTAGGCGCTCTCTTCGGTTAATTCTGTATCTTCTATTTTTAATTTTCTCTTTTTAAATCCTTTACATACTATGTAAGTTTCACGGCTTGCCGACCTTGATGACTCAGGCTTTGATATTTTAACGTAATAGAATTCATTTTTTATATCGTCGACTAATTCTTTAGTGTATTCCCCTTGAAATAATTTTATTAGTAGATTTCCTTTATATTGTAATAAATTTGAGGATAATTCTAAGGCCCTATAACAAAGGTCGATGGACTTTTCATGGTCTAAAGATCTAATCCCTGAAGTGTTAGGGGCAAGGTCTGAAATAATGGTGTTAAATTCTTTTTTAATATCCTTAACCTTATCTATAGTTGAACTTTCAAATATGTCCCCCTGAACAAAATAAGAGCTAGGGAATTTTTCTTTGACGTTTTTCAAATCAACCCCCACTACTAATCCTGTATCCCCTACCAATGTTGACGCTATTTGCATCCATCCTCCAGGTGCAGCCCCTAGATCTAGAACACTATATCCTTTCTTTATTATGTTGAATTTTTTGTTAAGTTGGATTAATTTAAAAGACGCTCTGGACTTATAGCCCTCTTTCTTGGCCATTCTATGATATCCATCTTTCTGCTGATACATAATCAATATTATATAAAAACTCTTTTAAATGTATATTTTCCCCTATGACTGTGTCAAATTTGCTTGAGTCTGCATCTTACTGGAATACAAAGGGCATAATTCTGGATAGGATGGGAAAGCATAAAGATGCATTAGTCTGTTTTGAAAAGGCGAGGGCAATTGACCCCCAAGATGCAGACGTCATAACTAACATTGGCATATCATTTGATAAATTAGGAAAACCTGAGGAAGCCTTGAAATTTTATGGCATGGCCCTTCAAAAACATGAAGACACTAAGACTCTTTATAATAAAGGTATATCTCTATCAAAAATAGGAAATTATTCTGAAGCAGTAAATTGTTTTAAAAAAGTTCTAAACGAAGAAAAGAATAATAAAAATGCAACCATTAACCTTGCCATAGCATTACAAAAAATGGATAGGCTAGACGAGGCTATTTCAATTTTAAAAGAATGGGGAGAATTTGACTACATTTATACAAGAGCCCAGCTAATGCTTGAAAATGGAAAAAAACAGATTGAAGACTCAATAAATCTATTGCACATGTGTTTGAATGAAAATTCTGAAAGTATTCCTTCTCTTGAGAATATTTCTTATGCTCTAAAGATGTTAGGTATGGAAGGAGAATCCTTAAGATACTTAGAAAATGTTAGGCATCTTTACTCCGAAAGAAGAAAAGTAGAAGAAAAAATCAAAACTCTAAAAGAACTATTATTGGATTCTTTATCTAATTATGAAAAAATAGGAGAAATTTTAGTAACAAAAAAAGGATTAGGCAAAAATTATAATTTTTACAAAGATATCTTTGAAGGGATTTACCAAGATATTCTATTCATCGATGAAGATTATTCCTCATTTTTGGATAATTATGGAAAAAGATCAATATCTTCTTCTAATGTGTACATCAAAGAGCTTCTAGTCCGGATTAACAATTTAAGTGAAAGCCTCAACATATTGAAACTTAAAATAGAAGAAGATATCGGTAGACCAAGTCTTAGATGTATTTTCTATATATTGGAGCCATTAGAACGGAAAAAAGAATCCGAAATTCAGGTATATCTAATTAATAATGGAGATATTGATGCTTTTGGCATATCTGTTTTAATAGAAAAAAACAAAGATTTGAATATATCAAAAATTGAAGATAAAATGGATTCCCTTAAACCCATGGAATATAGGTCATATAGCATTAAGATTAAACCTAAGAATGAAGGGGTATTTGATATTAAAACTTTTTGTAATTATAGGGGAAATGAAGTTTATGAAACTGAAACAGTTTATCCCTTGGAAATACCATATTTACCTGAAGATGACTCATTATCTTTGATTTCTTATTTAAAAGTATTAAGACTTGATATGGATACGACAGCAGAGGAAATCAAACGTAGGTGGAAGGAGCTTTCAAAATATTACCATCCAGATACAACTCAAGATGAAAATGAAAAGAAAATAAAAGAAAGCATTTTAAAAGAAATAAATGAAGCATATGAAGAATTGAAGAACTACTACTAGATTATTTATATAATCTTCTTACAATACCCATAAAAAACAGCAAGATATAAAAATTAATTAAAGAACTAAGGTATATGAAATCAAAAATATGTTTAATATTAGCATTGATGCTGATACTTCAACTCTTTTTCATAAATCCCGTAATATCCGCAGATGTTCCAAGATCTTTTTTTGTGGATACCACTAACGGTCAACCGCAATCAATAATAGTAGTTGGTAAAAATGCAGCTTCTATGGATTCAATATCTGGAAGCTTAATTATTACAAAAATTCAAGCTGAAGCATACTACGAGGATCCCTCAAAAGGTCTATTTAGAGTCAATATATGGGATCGTGAAAAATTGATAACATACGATGAATTATTAATGGAAGATGTCGCTAAAAATAATAATCTTATCCTTGTGGGGGGGCCAGTTGCAAATAGACTTGTAGCGAACCTAGTTAGAGAAGGAAAATCCAAAGTTGACTGGTATAATTCACAGGGGGAGACTGAATACATTTCAAATGGTTTATACGGTCGTGATGTGATTATTGTCGCAGGGGCAGACAGAGAAAAAACAAGAACTGCAGTATTACAATTGATTAGTTCTTAACTTGCTATATTTGAAGTCAATATCTATATATACCTGTAAAAATCTCCATAGGAAATCAAGGGGTTATAATGAAAGAAGTATTAGTGTTATATACTGGACAAAAATATAAATGCAAGCAATGCGGAGAATGCTGTAGGGTTCGGGGAGTTCCACTAACTTTATTTGATATAGAAAGAATTGAAAAAAATACTGATAAAGAATTCGCTTTGTACGATATTTCCAGAAAGAAATTTGTGATAGAGAAAAGAATTTGGGATAATGGTTGCGTATTTTTGGATGATAGAAATTGTACAATACATGAATATAAGCCCTTGATTTGTAGACTTTTTCCCTTGGGAGTTTTTTATAATCCCATATCTGAATCAGATACCCCCTACATATTGAAAAATGGAGAAAAGGCTTACATATATGTCGATCTATCCTGTCCTGGAATTGGAAACGAAGGAGAACCTTTTGACATTGAAAAAATTTTAGAATTATGCCAGAAAATTAAAATTGAAATGGCGTATACATTAAACTTGTAGGTATTTTATGAGAATCGTAGAAGGAAAAAAACTTGATATTATAAAAAAAACTATAGAGAACTATGGCGGGATCTTTGAGTTGCCTGCAAACAATTTATTATTGATTGTTGGCGATGAGGTATTTTTTGTTAACAAACTAATTTATGAAAGAGTATTAGCTGAAAAAATAAACGAAAACTTAGTTTCTATTGGGACACAAATTGGTAAATTCCAAAAAGGCAATTTTTTATTGGGTTTAGAATGTCATTTAATAATGGCCCCTTCTTCAAAAAAATCAAAATTGAATGAAAAAGGTGCTTCTTTATTCTTGTATGGGCGGGATGTTTTTGTTAAGAATATGGTGAACCCACCAAAAAAAGGTTATACAATAGTTTCAAATATAAGAAACGAAGTGATTGGCATTGGTAAATTTGATGGAAAGATGTTGAATAATGTTATTGATAGAGGGTCATATCTCCGAACTCTTGAATAATGTTTAGTTTAAAACAATGAATGTTAAATTTGTTACACTAAGGTCATCATATTTAAAAGGTATTTTTAATTTCTTCATTCGGTGATACTTAATGGTAGTTAATATGAAAGGCAAGCATCTTGCTTCTTTACATGACCTTACGAAAGAAGAAATATGGCAAATTTTGAAAACTGCCGAAACTTTAAAAATTAAACAGAAAACAGGGGAACGACACGAGTTATTGTACGGTAAAACTTTAGCAATGATATTCCAGAAACCATCAACAAGAACAAGGGTGTCTTTTGAAGTTGGAATGAAACAATTAGGTGGGCATGCTTTATATTTATCTTCAACAGATCTTCAATTGGGAAGGGGAGAAACAGTAGGAGATACAGGGGCAGTTCTCGCCCGTTACTGCGATGGTATAATGGCTAGGGTATTCTCTCATGACAATATTATAGAACTATGTAAACATTCAACCGTTCCAGTTATAAATGGTCTATCCGATCTTTTACATCCATGTCAATGCTTGGCCGATTTAGAAACAATTCTAGAAAAGAAACAAGAATTTAAAGGACTTAAATTGGCATTTGTCGGTGATGGAAACAACGTTTGTCATTCTCTAATGTTTGGATCCGCAAAAGTAGGAATGGATATGACTGTAGTCTGCCCAAAAGGTTACGAACCTGACAAACAAATTGAGAAAATGGCACTAGAAGACGGACTTAAACTTGAAATAACAAACGACCCTAAAGGTGTTAAAGGTGCAGATGTAATTTACACAGATGTATGGGCAAGTATGGGAAAAGACAAAGAGCATGATGACAGAGTAAAAGTATTCAAACCTTACCAGGTAAACGAAAAATTAGTTTCACAGGCTCAAGACGACTGTATTGTTATGCACTGTCTACCTGCACACAGGGGAGAAGAAATAACTGATGAAGTTGTAGACGGGCCACATTCAGTAGTACTTGACCAAGCAGAGAACAGAAATCACGCACAAAAAGCCGTAATGGCACTTTTAATGTAAATAGACTATTAATCTATTATTCTTTTTTTATATTAATTTTTTAGTTACACTTTCTATTATTCTAACTAAATAGCATTAAATATCTAGAAAAATATATAAACTCCTATAAGAAAAACTGTAAAAGGGATATTCATGAGGATTTCTAAATTATATGGGCTCGAATTGTATAATACAAAAGGCGAGTACATAGGCATAATTAATGATATTATTCTTGAAGTAAAAGAAGGAGTTGTCTTTGGACTAGCAGTTGGGCAAGAAAAAGGCATAGACAACATTGCAGTCGGATTCAAAGATGTTTCCGCTATTGGGGACATCGTAATTGTACGGGCTAAGAAAGAAGATTCAGTAAAGCTTGGAATGTAAAAGGTGCTTAAAATGACAGGCAAAATAGAAAAATATCTTTTAGATAGATTGCAAAAGGAAAAACTTCATTTTTCTTTAGTTGACCCAGATAGCTTCTCTATAGAAGAAGCAAAAAGTGCAGCTACAATTTCGGAGGAGGCTGGAAGTGATGCTATTTTGATAGGTGGTTCTACCCATACTTTGGGCAATTATCTTGATATTTTGATAGAATCAATTAAAGCCAGTACAAAACTCCCTGTGATTATTTTCCCCGGGGGTGTGGCTCAAGTATCACCCAAGGCAGACGCAATCCTTTTCATGTCTTATATGAATTCAAGAAATCCTTATTTTATCACAAAATCTCAAGCTCTCGGAAGTTTCCTAGTAAAAAAAACTGGAATCGAACCTATACCCACTGGCTATCTAGTAGTTGAACCAGGTGAAACAGTAGGATGGATGGGGGAAGCTGATCTTATCCCTAGAAAAAAACCCCAAATAGCTGCTGCGTATTCACTAGCCGCACAATACTTGGGGATGAGATTTGTCTATCTTGAAGCAGGATCAGGTGCTCCTGAAACAGTTACTCCTGAAATGGTGGGGCTTGTAAAAAAGGTCATTGATATACCTTTAATTGTAGGGGGCGGGATAAGATCTCCAGAATCGGCAAAGAAACTTGCTATGGCGGGAGCGGACATATTTGTAACAGGTACTATTATTGAAAAAGAAAAAGAAAAACTTTTTGACATTATAAAAGCCATAAAAAGTTAAAGTGGGCGGATTATAGCCCATCTTTTGTAATATTGGCATTGAACTAAGCGACCTACCACAAACCTCAGACCAGGTTTCATCGGTTTTAGTTTGGTCTTGCACCATGTGGGAAGGTATTCCACCGTTTCCTAGGTCTTCTCAGTAGTTTTGGAATTTGTTGCCAAATTCTGTCTACATCATTTTCATCAGACAAAGGCCGTTTTTTTCTGTTCCTTTACCTTGGATTTCCCCAAGCATCTTTCGATGCCACATCCTGATCAGGTGGATGGAGCTTCCTCCCCGAAGGGAAGCCAATATTCCGCCCACACAATAACTTAATAACGTTGAAGATATAAATTTATTCATGAATATTCTGATGATTGGCGATTATCCCCCAAAAATTGGAGGTATTTCTACTCACATATCTCAACTAAAAAAAGAATTGAATAAACTAGACCAAGATGTTTTTGTTTTAACTTATTCAAATTGCTTAGAAGATAAAGTATATTCTACAAGATTACCCAAGAAGTTTAGGGGAATTTTTTTTATTATATTTGGTTTCTTCAAAGGCATCAACATCATTAGAAAAAATAATATCGATTTAATACATGCGCATTTTGCCACAACTCCCGGACTACTAGGTCTTTTTCTGTCTGTTATTACAAGGAAAAAAAGAATTTTAACAGTTCATGGTAGTGATATCAATGTTTACTTAAATCGAAGGATTATGGGTCAAGTGGTCAGATTAGTATTATCCAAGTATCCTGTTATTATTGCCGTATCCCCTGACCTAGCTGAAAAAATTACACATTTTTTGAAGGGAGATGTAATTTCTATTCCCAACGGAGTTGACAATTTGAGATTCTTCCCACATGTTTCTGAAAAAAAAGGTATAGGATTTATTGGGGCTTTAGTCAATGAGAAAAATCCTAAAGATTTCGTTGAGCTAATCAGAGAACTTCGGCAAAAAGGAATTGTTGAACCTACATATATTATTGGTGATGGGTATCTAAGAAAAGAACTAGAAGAAATTTCCAATGGACTTAATATTAATTATTTAGGAGAAATAATAAATACAGAAAAATACTTGAATAAATTTAAGGTAGTTGTTTCAACTTCAAAAACTGAAGGATTTGGGCTTTCTATTCTAGAGTCTATGGCATGTGGTGTTCCTGTAGTTTCATTAGTAAGTCCGGGCTCCGAATACCTATTAGGTGATTTGAATTTGGTAGCCCAAGATAAAAATCAATTAGCAGGATTAGTGGAGAAAATAATAATAAATCCTGAACTTAGACTTGAACTTTCCAACAAGGTACTAGATAAATCTAAGCTATTCTCATGGAAAAAATGCGCTAGAGATACTTTGGACGTTTATAAAAAATTTATTTGAATAATGGGATGTACGGATTTATTTTTATTAAAATTAGAAATGAAAAACCGATTCCTAGGGCATATGCCAATATATCGTGGGCAATAAGCCAACTATAACCTTTTTCAAAAAGATATATTGTTACGACTAATCTTAATATATTCAAAAATAATAGGCTTATAAGAAATAAAGACAGATACAATATTTTTTTAGTTAATGTTAGTGAGGACAATACAAATAAAGATGTGAATATAGCACCTGAAGCTAATCCAATACACCTTTTAGAGATCTCATAATTCCCTACAGCTACAAATTTTTCAGATACAATAAGTGGCTTTTGTATGTCTAAAAGTGCTATCCCTTCCTTAACAGCTTCAGCTGTGAATATCCTAATTGGAGTATAATCACTTATAGTATAAAGAAATATGGATACTATCGTTCCCTTAATAAAAAATAATAACTTTTCATAATTGCCCTCTCCATATTTCTCAATTATGTTATTTTTTATCATTTATTTTTCAATAATAGAGGCAGTTTTAAGTTTTTCCTTATCAATTTTGCTGATTTCGTAACATTCAGGGATAATTTTATATATTAATTTACTTTTAATTATATAAACAATGGAGGAGTTTTATTGGGAGAGTCTCTAGTCATATCATCAGGAAAGGGTGGAGTGGGTAAAACTACTATTGCTGCTAATTTAGGCATAGCTCTTTCTGAAGTTGGGCTCGATGTTCTAATCTTTGACGCAGATATAACTATGGCTAATCTTGAACTCATATTTGGGATGGAGGGATTACCAAAGACCATACAAGATGTATTGGAAGATAAGGCAAGGCCCGAAGATATAATATATGAAGGCCCAGGTGGAGTAAAAATTGTCCCAGCAGGCCTTTCGTTAAGAAGATTAAAAAAATCTGATCCTGATAAAATTAATGAAATATTTAAATTCTTTGTTGACAAAGTTGATTTGTTAATAATCGATGGGCCACCTGGTCTTGAAGTAGACGCTGTAACCTCTATCGCAGCTTCAGATAATATGCTTTTGATAGTAAATCCTGAAATAACCTCCTTATCGGACGCATTGAAGATAAAACTTATAGCAGAAAAATTAGGCACAAGAATACTTGGGGTTATCGTAAATAGAGTTAGAGGAGATCCAACAGAAGTTTCTGGGCCTGAAATAGAAGCAATACTGGAACTTAGGATAATTGGTAATGTCCCAGAAGATCAAATAGTAAAGAAATCAACAACACTTGGAAAACCTTTTGTATTATTGGACCCAAAATCTCCGGCTTCACTAGCTATTAAAGATATTGCAAAAAAGATTGCAGGAAAGAAGACGGAATTTCAACCTTCCAACAAATCAATGAATAAATTAATGGGAGGCCTATTTGGGAGATGATAGTATGGCATTATTAGATATAATGGTTAATAGCTGGATTATAATTTTTATTATCGCCATAGTCAGTATAATTATTAATGTGATCTTGGGCGTTAGGGTTTATATGCAAGGAGAAGAGCTACAAAGATTACGTGGTGGCAGGTTATCCAGGGAGGAACTTGAAATATTAAGGGCCCGTCTTGCTAGAATCAAAAAACTTTCCAAATAATCTTAAGATTATCCTTAAAATTATACTTTTCTATTTTATAGTTACAAGAATTAATAACTAATTCTAAATATTAAAAATACTTATTGTTAAGCAATAATACCAAAAGCTTTATATATTTATCAAATCATAATTGGTAGTGGATATTCATAACTAGGTGGAACAATGCAAAAATCCAATTATTTATATTTGCTAAATATATTTTTATTATCGATATTTATTACCAGCATTGTTGCTACTCCTATATTGGCAGAAGGTTTAATATCCGGAAGAGTCACCGACAACAATGCTACACCTCAAGGTGTAGAGGGGGCCACAGTTGATGCTTACAGAGCAAACGATACTAATGCTTGCCCAACTATAAAAGGGATGGCAACAACTGATGTAAATGGTACATATTATATATATCCTTTAGAAAATGGAATGTATAGAATCAGAGCTTATGCACCTGGCTTTAAGTCAGAATATCCTTTTTCTATAATAGCTGATACCTGCATTACAACTTGCTCTCCTGATTATAATTTTACACTTAATGATACAAATGGTAGTGTAATAGGGCACGTATATGAGCCTGACGGAATAACTCCTATTGAAGGTGCAACTGTAAATGCTTACTATCCAGGAACTGAGAATATATTAGCTACTTCAGATACTTCTGAAGATGGTAATTATTCTCTTCTTAACGTTGAAGGTGTATATGATCTTGAAGCATCAGGGGTAGGTTGGCTTCCAAAAAAAATAAGGGTAACAGTTCCACCATTACCTTCAATACTGACCCAAGATTTTGTTCTTTTACCTGGGCCTTATTATGACCCTGATGCAGTTGCTGGTACTCCTGCATGGATAGAGATAGGCGATCTCCTTACTGTTGATGATTACACTATACTGCTTAAAGATCTCCAGAGAAGGCACCCAGTAATGCCACCGGAAAGAGGTATTTTAGAGGTATATAGAAAAGGTACAATGGTAATTCAACAGGTTGTAGTTCCCGGGGATACATTGTACATAGATGAAATCCTAAAAATAAGGGTAAATGAGATTAATGATCATGAAAATGCTAATTATTTTGGTAGATACAAACTTAACATAACTGTAACTAAAAGAAAAGAGCCTGAGCTATCCGTAAATTTGACAACTCTTTATATTGGCGAGATAGACGATACAAATAGAACTTTCTTGAGGGGAAGTAAAGAAGGAATAAGAACAGTCCTTCTAGGTGATATCGATATCAACGCAAGTTCAGGGTCTGTTGAATTTGATGACAATACTTATAATTTTAATGTCTCTGCAATAAATGGAAATATTCAATATGTATATAATTTTAAAGAAGTTAACGGTTCATTTGTCCAACCTGGTGATTTACGTCAGGGAGATATCATTACTATAGGAAAAGATGGCACTTGTAAAAATATTAGGCAATTAACAATTTATGAGATGGGTGGAAGCACAGTAATTTGGACACCAATAATACATCCAATAATGAGGCCAGAAGATTTTGAATTTGAAACTGAAAATGAAATAGAGAAGCCTCAGTCAGACACTACCTTTTGGTATGTAACTGAAATTGAGAATACAGGAGATATACCGGCAAAAAATATTAAAATACATATAACAGCTAAAGATTTCACTTTTTTAACGGGTAATAACTGCTATTGTGGCTCGGACAATGAAGCATGTCTTGAAATAAAATCCATGGAGCCTGATGAAAAAAGACTAATCGTATTCAAATTTAAAGCGCCTCAAACTGATTATCTAAAAGTATCACCTATCCAAATTGATTTGTCATATCAAATGGGTTATTTCAATGAAAAAGAACAGGAAGTAATCCAAGATTATTCAAAAAGTGATAAAACTTTAATTACAATAGTTCCAAAGCAACCAGAATTTCAAATTACAAGAAATATAGTTAAAGAAAAACTTTTTGTCGGAGAAACAACTGATATTGAAATCAGAATAAAAAATATCGGAGATATAACAGCTACAAAAATAAAATTAATTGATTATATCCCTGATGGTTTTGAACTAATCGATGGTAGCGCAACAATGAACATCGATAAAATGGCAAAAAATGAAACGTTCACTCTAATCTATAAAGTTAAAGCTCTTGAGATGGGAGAATTTGATTTTAAAACTCAGTTACTTTTTGAAGACGAAGCGGGGAAAAACTACAAAACAACTTCAAAACTTGAACCAGTTACGGTAAGCAAGGAATTTCCAAGACTTGAGATCCTTAAAAAATTGGACAGAGTTACCATATCTAGAGGAGATTCCGTTATTGTAGTTTTAGTTATAAGAAACACTGGAAATAAAATTGCAAGAGATGTACAAGTTCTTGATTTTGTTCCTGAAGGATTCAGACTAATTGATGATCCTAAAACAAAAAGAATAGAATATACAATCTCTGAACTAAAACCTGAACAAGAAAAGATGTTCAAGTATATAATAACTGCATCTTACCCAGGGGAATACAAAATAGGGGATACTAAATTATTGTATTATGATTTAGAAGGCCACAGTTTTGAACATATTGCGTCAGGCACATCTGTAAGAGTAAATGGTGAGCCCAAAATAACAATCTCCAATATTCAATACTTCAATGAAGAATATTCTTTTGCCGATTATAAATATGTAGATGTTGTACTAACTTTAACGAATACTGGGGATGGTCTTGCAAAGAAAATAAGTTTCATCAATGCTATTTCGGGGGATATAGAATTAGTCGACGGAGAATTGGGAGGATTCGTCGATACTCTAAAACAGGGTGATTCAAAAACAAGTAAATTCACAGTTAGAGTTCTTCAAGAAAACAAGGATAAGATATTTACAATTAATACCTCTTCAGAATTTGAAGATATAGCTGGAAAGAAATCTAAATCTGAGGTATCAACAAATATAACTGTTGGCGGGAGGACTCCAACTATTAATTTGCTAAGACAAGAATCTGAGTACGAGTCTGACATAATTAGAATTGGCCATATCATTCCAGTAGTTACAATAATAACAAACACAGGCGATGGTGACGCTAAAAATGTAAGGATCGAAGATAGAATACCTTCAAACCTTCAAGTAACAACAGGTATTAATTATTGGGGGGGCCAATTGAAACCTGAAGAGAGAGTAACTTTAAGATACACTTTAGTGCCTTCTCAAGGCGGAGAATACCAAATTGGCCAAACTTTATCAACATATGAAGATGAATGGGGGGTCAAAGGAACTAAATCTTTATCTCCGACTCTAGTCACAGTATGGGGGCCTTCAATTTCTAGGACTATATCTACAAATGAGATTGAAGAGGGAGAAACAGTAAAGATAATCTATAACATCAAAAACTGGGGAAAAGACGATATTTACGAAGTTAAATTAGTTGAAGTTCTTCCTTCAGGGTTTGAGATAGTTTCTGGGGACAAGGAAATATTTATTGGAGAAATAAAAGGTGGAAGTGAAGTATCAAAAGAGATACAAGTAAAAGCTACAAAATCTGGAGCATTCATCCTAGAGGATTCTAAATTTTCCTGGAAAAATATCTTCGAAGAATCAAAATCTTTTGATATGGAAAGAACAACAATTAGTGTTAAAGCAAAACCAGAACCACAAACTAGTTTACCGAGCGTTCCCCAATCTGTAACTCAAACAATAGAAGATATTAAATCCTCACCTTACGCACCTTTTATTATAATTGCAATCATTGTATTACTTTTGTCAATAGTTGGGTACTCAGTGTACAAATCCATGAGATCAAAAGGGCCATCTTCCACTAAACTTTCTATGCCAAAAGACGGAACTCCACCAACTGGACCAGAAACAATCAAAAAAGAGAAAATAAAATCCAAGAAAGGATTTAGATTGTTTCCAAAACAAAAAGAAAAAGTGATTAAATCTGATCAAAAAGCTCCTGTAGCTTTTGAAGCTCAAGTTAAACCAATAGTTAAAGAACCAAAAAAAGAGAAGAAAAGTTTTGGTCTATTTTCTAAAAAGGAAAAAATCTCCTCCAAAGAAAGAGTTCAAGTGCCTGTATCTCCAAATCTTGAAGTTGAAAATAAATTTAAAGAATTTGTAACACGTGAGGGGGGCGAAAATATTTTAACAAAAGATCAGATTGACCAAGAACTACTTGGTAAAAGAGTAGCACCTCCTGCGATAAAACAAAAACAAAAGAATAAATTTACACTATTTTCAAAGAAGAAAGAAGGAATACCCCAAGAAAAAAAGTCTTTTTCACTGGATCATTTATACCAATCACAGGAAGGTAAAGAAATTAAGAAGGAACAATTAAGAAAAGAACTAGAATCCGTAAATGTTTTAGACGAGGATCTACCTCTATTAAAAGATAAATTTAAGAATAATAATGGAAAGATAGAAGCGAAATTTTCACCATCACCAGTTAATCCGATAATGAAAGAAGATGCTGAAATAAGGCCTTTAGAAGTAGAATTTAGGCCTCCTGAGGAAATAAGAAAAGAGCTCGAAGAACTAAAATTGACTTTACAAGATAAAGATAAAATAGATTCCCTTGATTCGTTTGAAATAGAATCTTTGAGATCCGAGATTTCTAAGACCCTAGAAGAGATAGAAAAAAGACAAGAGAGCATTTCTAGAGAAGAAGAGCAAATTAATGTTCAACAAGAACCTTCCCATATAGATCTAATGAACCGAAAAGAACTTGATGAATTCCAGATTAAAATCTTAAATGAACTCGATGATCTTGAAATTAAGAAACATGTTGATTTTGAAGAAGAACAATTGAAGGAGATAAAAGGAAGAGTAGTTCCTAAGAATGTTGATTTGGATCTTCCCCCTGCGGTAGAAAGAGCATACAAAGAGTTTAGACAAAAGAAGAATAATGGGGAACCAGAGAATCCATTTAAAGATGAGGGAAATGGATCAAGTAAAAAGGGTAGTTCTTGGACAAACAACTTTAAACATAACAATACTTCGCCAGAGATACCTTCTTCAATTAAAGAATTGCTAGAAAAAAGATCCTCTAGTTCAAATGAAACTTATACTTCAACACCAGATCCAAAAGAACTCATCAAAGGGAAGAAAGAAACAAATACTCGCTTCTTTTCTAGCAATCCGACAGCAGTTCCAGACCCAAAAGAAGTAATAAAAGGTAAGAAGAAAAATCAAATATGAGTAATATTTTGAATAATTTATACGAAAATCTTTTATAACTATTTTGATAAACTTATACGTGTTTTAATGTCTCACTTTGTATCACAGAATATCACAAATATTAAACCAGTAATCGAATCAATATCTGAGCTGACAGGTGAATGCTTGTTTACAATAAACAAGAATGGGATATATATTGAAGGGACAGATCCTTCTCTCATATCCAAAGTAGAATTTTTAATACCCGCTAAAACTTTTGATATATTCGAAATAGATGCTGAAGAATCAGTCGGGATTAATATAGATTCTTTTTCTAAGATATGTAGAAGGGCTTACCAAAACGAATTAATGAGCATTGATATCAATTCTAAAGCGGGAAAAGTAGAGATTATCTTGGAAAGCGATTTTAAAAGAAATTTTGAATTTACTTTACTTTCAACTACTAATTTTAGTATTCCCCAATTAAACCCTAAATATTCTACTTTTATTGAAATTGATAGTAAAATTTTTAGGGATATTATAAAAGATATGGCCGTGATAGGGGGAACAATTCTTTTTTCAATCCATAAAAACAACATTTCTATTTCCTCTGAAGATTATACCTCAAAGGCATTGGCCGAAATCTCTTCAGAATCAAAATCCATAAAAAAATTTGATGCAAAATCTATTCAACGTTCAAAATATAATCTTAATTATATTCTAAGTTTCTTAAACGCATTTGCCGTTTCAGATTATCTTAAAATATCTGTTGGAGGCTCAAAACTCCCCTTAAAACTTGAATATCAAATAGGCGAAGAAGGCCGATTTACACTATACCTTGCTCCAATGGAGATATAGATGAAATTTTTATTTTTTCTTTCTGGGAGTAATACTCTATTTGCCAAAGAGGAAGTTATTTCTTTGCTAAATTCTTATGGAATAAAATATGAAATAACTTTTAGCGAGGGGCAATTGCTAATAATTAAAACCAGTAATGTTATAATTGATTTTATTTTTCGGTTAGGTCTGACTCATTTTGTATTGGAAATTATTTCTGAGTCAGTTATTGATGAAAAAATAGATAAAACTCTTTCAGAGATCCAATGGGATTCTCAACTTAGCTTCGATAGAACTTTTAAAGTTAGAGTTAAGAATAAAGACAACAGAGAATACAATAATCTGGAACTTCTCATTGCAAAGTCTATATCAAAATATTTTGGTAATAATATAAAAGCAGATTTAACAAACCCGATGGATGAAATAATCGGTTTGGTGTTTAAAAATAAATTATATATTGGGAAAAAAATCTTTGAGAGAAATAAGAAGGATTTCAACAAAAGAAAACCACAATTAAGGCCATTTTTTTCACCTACTTCAATTGATCCACGTATTGCAAGAGCAATGATTAATATTTCACAAGCTGAAAAAGAGATCTTAGACCCTTTTGCGGGGACAGGAGGTATTCTAATTGAAGCAGGCCTCATAGGGCTTGATACGTATGGTCTTGATATTGAGGAAAAAAGTGTAGTAGGAACAAAAACGAATCTTTTAAATTATGGAATAAAAAACTTTGACATTAGATCCGGAGACGCAAGGAAAATATCTGAGATATTTGAAAGGAACTTTGAATCTATAGTTACTGATGCGCCATATGGCCGTTCCACCAAGATAGATAAAGATAAGGAAAAGATGTATAGAGATTGCTTTTTTTCAATACTAGGCTCATTCAAAAAACGATGTGTAATTGGATTAGATAAAGAGTATCCATTTGATGATCTAGGATTTCGCATTGAAAACATCTATAGCTTTAGAGTTCATAAAAGCCTTACTAGATATCTTCATATTCTGTCAAGGAGATAATTATTTTATTTATTCTCGGGGATGTCTAAGCCAATCATTATCATTATTTTAATATTAGTGTTTCTTTTATATAACAGTATTGATAATCAATAATTATGTTAAGGCTTTCAAAACTGTGTATTTTGAAATTGATTAATGTAATTAAATTTAAAAGAGAAAAATATTAAACGATAGGTAATTTATTCATTCTCAGGTTCTTTAGCCGAGATCATCCTTTCTTTTATATCCTCAGGCTCACCTATGAAGACTACTTTTCCATCTTTCATGAAGCACGCTCTATCGCAAACATCCACGATAAAATCTGAGTCGTGAGTGACTATTAAAAACGTTTCACCCAAAACTTCTCTTGCTCTTCTAATAGATTTTGCAACTATCTTTCTTGTGAATGGATCCATTGTACCAGTTGGCTCATCAAGAATCACTATCCGTGGTTCCTTGATCAATACTTGGGCCAGTGCAATTCTGTGCTTTTCACCAACTGACAACGCATCTGGCATTTTATTTAAGATTTCATCCAGCTCCTTCGGGTCTTCAAATCCGACCCCTTCCAGAACAGAAATAACTTTCATTTTTCCTAATTCTTTAGGTAACTTAATACCTATGGCATCAGTAAGATTTTGTAATACATTTTTGTCAGGGTATAGTGTGTACTCTTGGTGAAGAACACCCATGTAAAGCATCGCCTTTCCTTTACCTAGAAATCCGGGCTCTTTCATGTCTATCCATTCATCGCCAATCCTGACGTTTAGTTCACCTTCGGTAAAAGGGGTGATACCTGCAATCATTCTAGAAACTGTAGTTTTACCCGTTCCACTCTTACCTACAAGGCCAAAAATCTCTTTTTCGTTAACTGCAAAAGTAACCCCATCAACAGCCTTAACAACTCCACGAGATATAGAGTAGTAATACTTTTTTACATCCCATAATTCGATTATGCTGCTACCAATTCCGGGGAATCTTATCTTTTCTTCAGGTAATAGCTTTTCCATAAAAGCCTTAACTACTTCTTTCGAATCTCCGTCGTGGATAACTTTTCCATTTTCAAGCCAGACTGCTTTTTGGGCCAATAATTCAATCGCTTCAGGCCAGTGAGACGTAACTATTAGAGACATCCCTTGTTTTACTGCATCTAGTAGTACATTATGAACTGTGTTTGCAGTCAAAGGGTCCAAAGTACCTGTTGGTTCATCTGCAAGAAGTAGCATTGGATTTATAGCAAGCTGCCTTGCAAGAACAATCCTCTGTTTTTCTCCACCAGATAGATCCCTTGCAATATGGGTCATCCTTTGGATCATATTCACCTTTTGTAAAAGTTCTATAATCTTAGGTATTACCATACTCCTTGGTACTTCAGAACCTGCAAAGGCGTCTTGCATATTCTCCATCACTGTTTTTTCACCATAAAGAGAAAAGGTACGTTGTAGCATAATTGCAGTTCTTTTTCTTATTGGATTAAAAAAAGCTGTATCTTCCCAGAAATCTACTTTTTTTAGAATCATTTCTCCATTACATTTAGTGCATGGGGTGCCTTTTTTACTTGGAAAGTCCACCTTCATACATTTAGGGCAATAAGAAACATTGTAGAAAATCTTACCTTCTGTCGGTCTGTATTCTTTAGTTCCCCTCAATATATTGATAAGAACAGATTTACCGCTACCACTCTTCCCCAGTAATCCCAAAGATTCTCCTTCTTTTACTTTGAAGGATACTTTATCAAGAATCTTCTTATTATCAAAAACAATTGATACATTTTCAACTTCCAAAAGATATTCGCTCAATTTAATCCCCATCTTTTGTTTATGTTGATGTTAAGACATCTAACCATATTTAAGTTTTTGGATTACGAATATAAATTCATAAGTATTTTCCTGATTACTAATGTATTTATACACCTATGCTACTATTAGTTCAAGGAGAATAAATGACAAACATCATCTCAAAGAACAGAGACTTATTATCTATTTTTTATATTTTTCTTAAAATATCAGGACTTACTATCGGAGGGGGCTACGCAATGATACCTGCTATTGAGAGAAATCTAATTAATAAAAAACTAATAACTGAAAAAGAATTCTTTAATCTCCTTTCAATCGCACAGTCTATGCCCGGTCCAATAGCATTCAATTTGTCAATATTATTGGGTATGAAATTAAGGGGGCTTTGGGGTGCAATTTTTGCATCTTTTGGGGTTATAATCCCTCCCTTTTTTGGAATATTAATCGTTGCAAGTTTGATACAGGCCAATTCTGATAGTATTTATGTAAATAAATTTTTAGATGGTTGTTATATCGCAACAGTTGGTTTAACTCTCTATGTATTATATAAGATTCTAATAAATCTCAAGTTTAACAAAATTAATATCCTTCTTTTTTTCTTTGGAATAGCTTCTCTGATAATGAATAGAAGCTTGACATTCTTTGTATTCGTATCTATAGTCTTGATTAATTATTTTTATGAAAAGAGGGGGATTGATTGCTAAACCTTCTATCTATTTTCTTGTATATCGGTTCAGTATCTTTCGGAGGCGGATGGGCTGTTGTTGGATTGATTAAAGATATAATGATTAGTCAAAATTATTTAACTTTCACTGAGTTCAAAGAAATTCTAACTGCCGCCCAAATAACACCTGGCCCAATTGCAGTCAATATGGCCACATATATAGGATATAAATATCATGGTTTTATCGGAGCCATATTGACCACATTTTTTTTACTTTTACCTCCAATAATAATCATAGCTAGCTACTTGATGTTAAAGAAATCAATTAAATTAAAAAAAGAATATTTTATTAATTCTCTAGCTCTTGGAACAGCAGTACTTGTTTTTATAACATTGTATTCCTTAGGAGCTCAATTTTTAATAAATTTTGATATAAAGGCCATAATATTAGTATTAGTAATATTTATTTTACTTGTTAAAACTAAAATAGATCCACTATTCTTTATAATTGGATCGGGATTAATTGCGATTTTAGTTTTATGATTATTAGTAGTTGCTTCTCATATTACAGATAAATATCCATATAATGACAGAAAAAGATGACAAATAGAAAAATTAAGTACTATGTCCGTAAATATGGATTGGATAGCTTTGAAATGGGCAAATATAAATAAATTTGAACCCCAAAATGAAACAGATATGTTATATTCAGTAGATAAACAGGATACTATTGGCGAGACAAGTCAAGATTAAAGACAAATCTAAAAAATATCTCTAAATCTTATATTTATATAAATTAATTATTATTTTATTCGATATAAATTTCTTTTATTAAATTTAATGTTATTAATGATACGTATACTAAAAATAAATATTAATATTCTTTTAATTTTGTCGTATCAAATAAATATTCTAAATAGAAACACTTAAATATTATTTGTATGAGGTATCTCTGAAGTCCGTTTAATGGACTTTAAGAATCTTGGACATGATATCCTGTTTTTGGATATCAAAAAAAGGAGGAATACTATATGCCAAAATATAGCGATAAAATAGATTTGTATTCTGACAGGGGTAAACTCATTGAGAGTGGAGTCCCGTTGGAAGCTCTCAGTCCTCTAAAAAACGAGGCCATTCAGAGCATAGTTTCCAAAATTGTCAGGACAATTGCTGTCGATCTCAAAGGCACCCAATCAGCACTTGCCACAGGAGCACTTGGTGGTAAAGGCCAATTTATAATGGGAAGAGAAATGAAACTCGATGTTGTTGGGAAAGCCCCAGAGATTAAGAAGAGAGTAGAAGAAATTCTTAAAGTTGATGCAAAAGACGATACTTTAGTAACGCTTTTAGGAAACAATGAGAGAATGCTTGTTCAGATACCAACAAAGAGAATGTTCTGTGAATACACAGTTGGTATGACTGCAACAGCATCAGCCGTAACACAAGCAATTATTGATGTGTTCGATGTTAGCATATTTGATGCAAACGTTGTAAAGGCCGCAATATGGGGATCCTACCCACAGACCCTTGATCTTAAGGGCGCAAAGATTCAAGCTATGCTTGAAGTTCCTCAGAAGAACGAAGGTCTTGGATACTCTCTAAGAAACATTATGGTTAATCACATCGTTGCTACAACAAAGAAAAATGCAATGAACTCAGCTGCACTTGCCTCAATCCTTGAGCAGACTGCAATGTTTGAAATGGGAGATGCTGTAGGTCCATTCGAGAGACTACACCTCTTAGGTCTTGCATACCAGGGAATGAACGCAAACAATATTACATATGAGTTAGTCAAAGCAAATGGAAAGAAAGGAACAATAGGATCAGTTGTTGAGTCCTTAGTTGGAAAAGCAATTGAAGATAAGGTTATAGCAGTAGACAAGACATTACCATCTGGATACAAAGTCTACAAAGCAAAAGATATTCCATTGTGGAATGCATATGCCGCATCAGGAATGCTCGCAGCAGTAATGGTAAACTGTGGTGCAATGAGAGCAGGTCAAGGAATACCTTCAACAGTCTTATACTTCAACGACTTAGTTGAGCACGAAACAGGTCTACCTGGTGTAGACTTCGGAAGAGCTCAGGGTACAACTGTAGGTATGTCATTCTTCTCCCACTCTATTTATGGTGGTGGAGGACCTGGTATATTCAACGGAAACCACATCGTTACAAGACACTCAAAAGGATTCGTTATTCCATGTATTGCTGCCGCAATGGCATTAGATGCAGGAACACAGATGTTCTCACCAGAAGCGACATCCGGATTAATTAAAGAAGTTTTCTCCACAGTACCTGAGTTTGCAGAACCAATGAAGTATGTAAACCAAGCTGCTGTTAAAATTAAAGGAGGTATTTAGGAGGAGTAATATTGAAAATTAGGCCCGAGATACAGATATTTCCTTTCAAATTGATATCAAAAGAAACTGC
>CAZUMN010000010.1:0-27246 GCA_964621955.1 uncultured Thermococci archaeon | reverse complement strand
AGGACCTCCGCCGTGTAAAGGCGACGTCATGACCAACTAGACCATGGGCCCGCAATTTATCGTATAAAAATTGATATATAAATCTTATGATTTTTTCCCAGTCATGGATTGAATATCTATCCGGATTATACAGATTTTTTCTATTTCTTCAGAATTATAATCAAAAATACCTTTAGAATAATGAGACATGATTGTATCTAGCGCCTGTTTTTTTTGTTTTGAATCAGAAATAAAATAGGCTTTACCAAATCCAACGACACTAGCATATTTCATCGAAAATCCGCATGCCTTATCCGACAGAACAAGCTCATGATCGCCATCAACTTCAAAGGATACATTATTATTTTTCTTTAAAATGTCTATTTTCATCCCTTTTTTTGAAGAGTGGACATAAATACATTTATCTTTGTAACCAAAGTTCAAGGGAATTATATAAGGCGAGTTATTGTCACATACCGCCATCCTCATAACATTTGCTCTATTGAGGATTTCTTCAATCTCCCTGATATCTGTTATTTCCCTGTCTTTTCGATTCATATTCTACTTATAGTATTCTATTATTTATTGCTTTTCTATTTAAAGAAAAATAATTAGTAAAATTTAAATATGCCTAATACTAAAATATAAGTATGCCGTTCCAAAATTTAAAGAACATTAAGGAAAAAGAAATTTTTCCAGGATATAAAGCCAAATTTGTACACTCTGAAAACATGACTTTTGCCCATTGGACGATTGAAGAAGGTTCATCATTTCCAGAACACTCTCATGAACATGAACAGGTATTAAGCATGCTAGAGGGAATACTTGAATTAAAAGTTGGGAGGGAAACAAAAATATTAAAACCAGGGGATATCGCCATTATACCATCCAATGTTCCACACTCTGGAAAAGCAATAAAAAAGACAAATGCAATAGATGTCTTTTATCCAGTTAGACAAGACTACGTTTAATATTGATTCTAACTAACAAAAATAGTTTTTATTTAATTATTCCTACCTAGGAACGCTTATATAGTAGGGCCAAGAGTGACCACTGTGATTTCAGTAGCAATACTCTTGGTAGTATTCTCATTGATTGCTGTAAGGCAAGTAGGAAAAATCAAATTAGAAATATGGCAAGTGATGACCTTTGGAGCTTTAGCTTGTCTTCTTACTGGTCAGATATCGCCAACTGATGCTTTAAAGTCAATTAACTTAGATGTGATTCTTTTTTTATTTGGGATGTTTGTGGTAGGTGTAGGTCTTGAGGAAAGTGGATATCTGTCCCATATTTCATATAAGATTTTTAAGCGGGCAAAATCTCCCAATGAGTTAATATTCCTCATACTTTTCGTTATAGGTATCGCCTCTGCATTTTTGATGAATGACACTCTCGCAATAATTGGAACGCCGGTAGTTCTTCACTTAAGCAGAAAACATCAGACTTCACCGAAACTTTTACTTTTGGCCCTTGCATTTGCTGTCACAATTGGTAGTGTGATGAGCCCCATTGGGAATCCTCAAAATCTTCTAATTGCCCTAGAAGGGAACATAAGGAATCCATTCGTATTGTTTTTTAAATTTCTCTTTGTTCCCACGATGATTAATCTCGGCATTGCATTTTTTATCTTAAGATTTTTCTACAAAGATGATTTCCACAATAATTCCCTTAATCATTCACAAGAACCAATAAAAAACAAGAGGCTTGCAAAGTTATCCAAGACCTCCCTTCTCCTTATTGCAATAATGATCATATTGAAGATATCAATAGTTACGACCGGGGTAAATATTGATTTTAGACTGACTTATATATCTCTAGTTGCGTCTTTACCAATAATAATTTTCGCAAAACAAAAATATGAAATTCTAAAAAACGTAGACTGGAAAACATTGATATTTTTTGTTTCAATGTTCATTCTAATGCAGAGCGTATGGAACAGTGGATTCATCCAAGAATTAATCAATAATATACATATAAATATCACAAATCTTTTGATGATCTTTATTGTGAGCATAGTACTAAGCCAGTTCATTTCAAATGTCCCTCTTGTTGCTTTGTATCTCCCTATGTTACTTGAAGCAGGTGCATCGTCAAAAGAAATGGTTGCACTTGCTGCTGGAAGTACTATTGCAGGCAATCTATTTATCCTAGGAGCTGCAAGTACAGTCATTATAATACAGAATGCAGAAAAAAAGTCAAATGAAACAATTACTTTCATGGAATTTGCTAAGGTTGGAATACCTCTAACAATCTTGAATACAATCGTCTACTATGTATACCTCTCATTAGTTTGATTATTTGGATTTGCACCTTGCAATCCCTCTTTTGTGGAAGTATTTCTGGTGGTAATCTTCTGCTTTGTAAAACTTAGTCTCGGGAATAATTTCTGTTACTATCTTCATGCTGAATTTACCGGATTTTTCGAGTTTTTCTTTTATAATCAAGGCTTTATTTTTCTGATCCTCATTGTGATAAAACACAATTGACCGATACTGACTTCCAACGTCTGGCCCTTGCCTATTAGGAGTTGTTGGATCATGAATATTCCAAAATAATTCCAATAGCTTATCATAAGATACAATATCGGGGTCGAATTCAATTAGTACAGATTCTGCATGACCAGTTTTATCTGTGCATACTTCTTCATATGTGGGATTTTGAGTATGCCCCCCAGAGTACCCTACCTGTGTCGATATAACTCCATCAATCTGACAGAATGCTGACTCTATTCCCCAGAAACACCCAGCGGCAAATGTCGCTTTCTCAATTTTACCCATAATCAAAATGTATGATATTGGTAGTTATAATTCTATTTACTATAAATAAAAATAGAGTAATAATCTGATTTTATAATTAAAAAGAATAATAAAAATAAAAAATTTTAGTATACTTCACACTGTCTTTCAAAGTAAGCTTTTTCATGATTGCAGGAAGGACATTCCTCGGGGGGCTCGGTACCTTCGTGGACATATCCACACTTTCTGCATACCCAGACAACTTTTTCTTTCTTTTTGAAAAAGGTTCCCTCTTCGAGTTCTTTTAATAATTTCTTGTATCTTCCTTCATGATGCTTTTCTGCTACTGCAATTGCTCTAAGTCTTGTTGCAACATCATTGAATCCTTCTTTCTCTGCTGTATCTGCAAACTCAGGATACATACTGGCATACTCGTAGTGCTCACCTGCTATTGCGCCCTTGATGTTCTCAATTGTATTACTAAGAATTAGTGGTGCTTCTGCTTCTACTTTTATCTCGGTAGGGCTTCCTTCCTTCTTTTTTATATCGTTAATCATTCTAAAGAGCCATTTGGCATGCTCTCTTTCATTGTCGGCTGTCAGGAGGAAGATCTCAGATAGCTCATCGTACCCTTCCTTAAAAGCAATCTTGGCATAGATGGTATATCTGTTTCTTGCCATGCTTTCTCCGATAAAAGCTTTGGTCAGATTTTCTAATGTTTTGCTCATTATATCACTCTATCAATTCTAAACAGAACTACTATTAAAATTTTTCCTTATTTTTAATAAAGACTTATAGAAAAACAATCATGAAAATAATATATTCTTGGAAAAGCTGTAATACTAAAGAGCAATTCATAGTTTTTGTTTTCATTAGAAAAGTTATTTAAATTTGAATTTCAAATAAGGTCAAGGTGTTTTTTAATGATGCCACTTGATGGAATTAAAGTAATAGATTTTACTGGAGCTTTGTCTGGGCCATATTGCAGCATGCTTCTGGGAGATATGGGTGCTGAAGTGATTAAGGTTGAAAGACCAAAAAGAGGAGACGATTCTAGAGGTTGGGGACCACCTTATATATCTGAAAATTTAAGCACTTACTTTGCAAGTATTAATAGAAACAAAAAAAGCATTAGTTTGAATATAAAAGAGCCTGAAGCCAAAGAAGTCATTAAAAAATTGGCAAAAGATTCTGATATTTTGTTAGAGAATTTCAGACCGGGAACTATGGAAAAGCTTGGCCTTGGGTATGAAGAGATTAAGAAGATTAATGAGAAATTAATTTACTGTTCTATCTCTGGATTTGGCCAGGACGGCCCATACAAATTCAAACCTGGTTATGACCTTATACTGCAGGGAATGGGCGGGCTTATGAGTGAAACTGGCGAACCGAATGGGGGCCCAGTTAAAATAGGTATTGCAGTAACAGACATCTCTGCAGGCATGTTTGCATGTTATGGCATTCTTAGCGCTATTATTGCAAGATCAAAAACTGGAAAAGGTCAATTTATCGATACTTCTATGTTAGACTGCCAAGTATCGTGGCAAACTTATTTTGCAACTGGTTATCTTTTTGCAGGAAAAATTCCATCAAGAATAGGCAGTGCTCATTCACTTATTTGCCCCTACCAGTCTTTCAAGACAAAAGATATTTTCATCAACATTGCAGTTGGAAACGAAGACATGTGGAAAAAGTTTTGTGAAGTACTTGGACTTGATATAGCGGAAGATGAAAAATTTTCGGATAATGGGAAACGTCTAAAGAACAGAAATGAGCTTGTTAAAATAATAGAAGAAGTACTTGTAAAAAAATCTGGAGATGAATGGCTAGTTCTTCTTGAAAAAGCAGGCATACCCTCTGGCCCTATTTATACTATTGACAGATTATTGAATGATCCCCAAGTAATTCACAGAAAAATGATTGAAGAGGTAAACAATCCATTGTACGGAACTATAAAAATTCCAGGATTACCTGTTAAATTATCTGAAACTGGGAGTTCAATAAAGTTGCCACCTCCTGTACTTGGGGAGCATTCTGAAGAAATTTTGAGAAATCTTGGGTATAATCAAGATGAGATAAAATCAATGAAAGAAAAAGGTATTATTTAACATACTCTTGGAACAGGATCTGCTACGGGGGGCTCTAAAATTCTCCTCCCACCTATTACTGTTTCAAGAATCACTTTTTCTCCTTTTTTTACTTCACCGATAACGGCAGCATTTTTTCCTAGATGATCCCTTCTTAAAATACCAAGAACATCTTCGGCATCTTCTTGATGAACTGCAATCAAAACTTTGCCTTCACATGCAATTTCCATAAAGTTTAGTCCTAGAATATCACAAATTGAGGATACATCTTCTCGGACAGGCACTTTTTCTTCCTTGATCTCGATTCTTACACCTGACTTTCTTGAAAACTCGTTTAATGCATTGGCGATGCCACCCCTTGTGGGGTCTTTCATCGAATGAATTTTGTAGGGAAGTATCTTCTCTATCATCCTGTTTAGAGGTGCAACGTCTGATTTTATATTGGATAAAAATGGTATATCTTCTCTAACAGAAAGCATTGCAGCGCCATGGTCTCCTACAGTTCCAGAAACTATAATCAGATCTCCTTCTTTAAGGCCTTTGTCAGAAAGTAGATTCTTTGTATATCCAACACCCGATGTATTTATGAAAAGATCATTTCCGGCAACTTTTGTATCCCCGGTAATCAATGGAACTCCTGCTTCCTTCAAAGTTTCGTCCATAGATTTTATGACTTTTCTAAATTGTTCGGTAGGAAATCCTTCGGGCAGTATAACACCTGAAGACAGTGCAAGAGGTTTTGCGCCCATGACCGATATGTCATTAATTGTTCCAGAAATCGAAAGCCTTCCAATATCCCCTCCGGGGAAAAAAAGAGGTGTTACTGTATGGGAATCAGTAGAAAAAACTATATGCCCATCATCAAACGGTATACTGCCAGAATCATCCATATCTGGAAGGCCCAGTCCACCTTTGATCTTGTTCAGGGAGAAACCATTGACGTAGAGAGACTTAATCATTGTTTCCATCATCTCCCCTCCGCCACCATGCTCTGATTTGATTATATCAGAAGTAAACTCACCCATATGAGATTAGATTATAGGAAAACTTTATAAACATTGTTAGACCTTTTAGGCCAGATATAAAGGTGATTATGTGTCAATTTGGCAGGCTAGATCAAAAAGGAAATTCACTGGTGGAAGAATCACACAGGCAAGAAAAAAACTAAAGAGAGAACTTGGTAGAGAATCAACTTTTACTGCAATCGGGGAAGTTAGCAAGAAAAAGGTAAGATGTTTGGGTGGAACTGAAAAAATAAAGCTCATGAAGACTGACTATTCCAATCTACTTACAAAAGAAGGGTACAAGAAAGCAAAGATCACAGGTGTGGCAGACAATCCAGCAAACAGGCACTTCGTTAGAAGAAGCATTATTACAAAGGGTGCAATAATAAACACAGAACTTGGAAAAGCAAGAGTTACTTCAAGACCTGGGCAGGATGGAGTAATTAACGCCGTTTTAGTTGAATAAATTTTCTTTTTGAAATTATTTAACCTCTTTTTTAGAGAAAAGTTTAAATAAGACTTTTTATTAATAATTTTAAGTTTAATTTTTGCCTTTTTCGGCAATCCAAGGAGGTATTATTATGAGAGAGCCAGAAGAACTTCCTCTAGCTCCCCTTGAAAGACTACTTAGAAAAGAAGGGGCAGAAAGAGTTTCAGAAGATGCATGCAAAGTCTTAGGCGTTGCTCTTGAGGACTATTCAAGAATAATAGCAAGAAAGGCGAAAGATTATTCGGCCCATGCTAAAAGAAAAACCATAAAGGCAGAGGATATAGAACTCGCCTTAAGGGATTTAAATATTTAATTTTTTTCTTTAATTGATAGAAAATTTTATATTTGATACTGTTTCCCGATTGGTGAGGTAAATGGAAAAGAAAATTAAAAAATGCTCAAATTGTCAGACTGAATTCGATATAAAAGACAAGAATCGGATAGTTCTAGAGTTGTGGAAGGATAAAAAACACCTCACTAGACTTTATTTTTGTAGTAAGAACTGTTTTGTTTCTTTCTTAAAAGATAAAAAAGTCATATGAGGTATTTTATGTCAAAGGAAAAACTAAAAGGCATAAGAAGGTCTCTTTTAGAGCAAAAGTATAGATTTGATCTTGGTAGGCAGTTTTTGGTCTACGTAAACTTTGCACTGCTTATCATAGCAGCGTCTGATAAGATAAAACTTATCATTGATCTAAAAACTACCGAGCTTTTATTGGTGCTTGTCCCTCTGTCTTTTATTGCAACCTACATATTGGGATACATTCTTGATAAATTTGTTAAGTTTCCACAGGCTACACAGATGGTTGAGGCAAAAAGAAGCCCTTATACCTTGATGACACAGGAAAAACTTGACAAAATTATAGAATTACTTGAAAAACAATAGGAAAAACTTATATTCAAACAATACTATAAAAATATATTATAAGGGGATTTTATGGGTAAGATTGCAGCAACTAGATTAAGAGACAAGATGATTGTAACTGAACAGGGCCATGAAATAGGGACCCTTTTTGACATGGTCATAAATGAGGATACAGGAGAGCTCATAGCTCTTGTCGTAGAACCTACAACTGATGTCATTTTGGATAATATGATAACGGACAAGGAGAATCTAGTTCTTGTTCCTTTTAGCGCTGTAAGGGCTGTCAAAGACTTCATCATAGTTGACGTCAGAAGAATTCCAAAGAAGAGCGAAAGAGTAGGAATGTTCGCAAAGGTTCCCGAATAAATTATATTTTTATCTTCTTTTCTATTCTAAGTTCCATTAATCTCTTTATTACCAAATAAGCTACAGAGAAAGTAATAGCTCCTATTAAGGGCGTTTTATAATCATTATTCTTAAATAAAATAAAGTTAATACCTATGAAAAATATAAAATAGATGAATGCTAAAAGGATTGCATAGAGTATAGAATTCATTTCTTTTAATCGCATGAGACTCTCTCCATCGTTATGACTTATATTTCTAGCCCTTTTATTCTAAAACTTAGATAATTTTTTATCCGTTGACATGAAAAGTAGTTTCATGAAGCTATTAGGATTCATTGGTGGGATGAACTGGCAGTCAACAGTTGAATATTATAAAAATATCAACAATCTCATAAATGATAAGCTTGGCAAAAATCATTCTGCAAGACTAATTGTATATTCAGTTGACTTTGAAGAGATTCTGGCCCTTGAGATGCAAAATAACTGGGATTTAATCAAAGATAAAATGGTCGAAATATCTGGGAATCTTGAAAAGGCTGGCGCCGAAGGAATTGTCATATGCTCAAACACAATGCATTTGATAGCAGAAGATCTAGAAAAAGTGAGCAAGATTCCTATAATAAATGTAATAGATGCAACAGCTGAAGAGATAAAGAAAAATAGGATTAATTCTGTAGGGCTTCTCGGTACGAAGTTCACGATGGAAGCCAAATTCTATAAGAATAGGCTAACAGAAAGACATGGATTAAATGTTTTAGTTCCAGGCCCAAATGATATAGATATAATCAATACTATAATCTACAAAGAGCTGGCTTATGGAAAGATAAACTTGGCCTCTAAAAAAGAAATCAAAAGAATAGTGAAAGAGCTTATTTTAGATGGCGCAGAAGGTATAATATTGGGCTGTACTGAACTTCCAATGATTATTAAGCCAGATGAAGTTGATGCGCCCCTATTTGATACTTTAAAGATACACATGTTTGCAGCCATGAATTTCTCATTAGATGAGTATCAAGGGTAAAATATATTAAGGAGTCAGAAAAAACTCTGTGCGGGGGAGACTATCATGAAAAAAGAAAAAATTAAGGAACAACAAAAGACTCAAAAAAAATTCAAATCTGAAGGAACAAATATGTTCATTGGTATTGGACTAGGTATCGTCTTTTACTTAATATTTAGAAACTATATACTTGCGGCCATACTGGCAATAGTAGCCGCGACAATCCTAGAAATTGGAGTTAAAGACAAATAAAAGCTAAAAGAGTTTTCTCTGGCTAACGGAGTATTTGATATTAGTTAAAGTTTTCCATTCTGTTCTTACAAAATCAGGAAAACTATTATTTAATTTATAGTAATCTTCAAGAAATTTTATAGTCTTTGGGTCACTAGGATAGCCACTTCCAAATGAAACACCCGCATCTTCTTCTATTTTTTTTATAAGCTCATCCCTCTTCACTTTTGCAAGTATCGAAGCGGCTGCAACTATTGGATATTTATCTTCAGCCTTGTGAGAAGCTATAATCTCACATGAAGAAAATTCATCGCCAAGTGCTTCTTTAAGATTATCAGAAAACCTGTTTGCATTGACATCACATGAATCACATATCGCCCTATTTATTGGAACTTTAAGTCCAACAATAGCTTCCTTAAAGGCTAAAAGCTCAATCTCATTTAGAGTGTAGTTCTTCATCTCCTTGTTAAGAAAATTAGGACTCAATACCCTAAAATAATATTTTCCTTGAAGGTCTAATATTTCTGAAAATAACTCTTTTCTCCTTTTTGCAGTAAGTTTCTTTGAATCTTTTACCCCGAGTGATTCAATTTGTTTAAGTTTATCTTCAGATATTGAGAAAGAAGCAACCACAAGAGGGCCTATGACAGGACCCCTTCCTGCTTCATCTACACCACACACCTGCATTACTTTAAACCTCCGTAGAAAGTAAAGCATGTCTTACTGCCTTGACACCGCTTAGACCTTTTAGTTCAGTCAAAAACTCTTTAATCTCTTTTGTCTCACCTTTAAGAATAAAAATCTCAAGACAGTTTTTTTCATCCAGATGCGTGTGTAAAGTTGTCTCAACGACATGTTCGTATTTGTGGTGGATAGTGTTCAATGGACTTTCTGATTTCTTACTCGAGATAACCATACCAGTGACTACCAAAGCCCCTTTTCCTTCTTCCCAGACTTCAGTTGTGACATAATCCCTCAATGCTTCCCTAAAGATTTCAGACCTAGTTGAAAATCCTTTGACAGCGAGCAATTTATCGAGTTTATCGAGTAGTTCATCGTTAATTGAAATACTAATAACAGACATTCAATCCCTTCTAAAACAACTATTATTTTCTTATTAAAGACTTTATCCCTAAAATTCCTAGATATGATATACCTGAAACAAGGACAATTGTGGCCCCAGATGGTTGATTAAGGAAGAAAGACATAGCGATTCCTATAAGCATATAGATTATTCCGATAAGAACGGAGAATATTATCATTTTTTTGAGACTGTTTGTAAAGATACTAGCCGTTGCTGCGGGAAGTGTGAGAAGTGCCATGGCCAAGATAATACCTACAACACTTACGAGGACTACAACAGTCAATGCTACAAGAGATAACAAAACAATGTAAGTCTTCATTACGGGAACATTTGTGACTTCAGAAAATTCTTCATCAAATGAGAAAGCAAGAAACTCATTGTACCTAATAAAAACTATGAGGGCAATAATAATGTTAAGGGCGATCATAATCAATATGTCTACTCTTGAAACAGTTAGTATATTTCCGAATAGATAGCTAGCAAGGTCAGGTACATATCCCGGTGTTTGATATATCATGAATATTCCAAATGCCATCCCAATGGCCCACATTGCACCGATTAAGGTGTCCTCACGTTGGTATGCTTTTTTGGATATAATCCCAAGTATGGAACTAGAAAAAACACTGAAGATAATTGCAGTTAAAAGAGGATTGTATCCTAAAAACAATCCTAGACCTATCCCACCAAATGCAGCATGTGATATGCCTCCAGATATGAAGACTAATCTTTTGACTACCACGTAGGAGCCTATCACACCGCACGCAATTGCGGCCAAGATCCCTGCCATAACTGCATTTTGGAAAAAGACGTATTGAAATACCATCAGTCTTCATGCTCCTTCAAAACTCTATGAGGTATGCCATGCCCTATAAGTTCTATTGGGCATCCGTATAACTTTTCAAATACTTTTGGAGGTATGTTTTTCTCACCGTGATAATGAAGCGTTTTATTGATACATCCAATTGTTTTAACATGTGACGATATGGCCCCGGTATCATGGGTAACTAGTATAATGGCCATTTTTTCAGAAAGCTCATGAAGGAAATCATAAAAATCAGTTTCTGCTTGAACATCAATATTGGAAGTTGGTTCGTCAAGCAAAAGAAGTTTGGGCTCTGTTGCTAGGGCTCTTGCTATTAGGACTCTTTGAAGCTGGCCCCCAGACAATTTTCCAATTTGAATATTTCTAAGATCTGCAATGCCCATTATGTTCATGGCTTTGCCCGCAATTTTTCTATCTGCCCCTGAATATCTTCTCATAAAATCAGTGTGCCCTATCCTGCCACTGAGGATCACTTGCTCAACATTAATTGGAAAGTTCCGATCAACTAGGGTATACTGCGGAACATACCCGACATATTTCCTTCCTTCTTTTGGATTCTTATCAAAAAGAGAAATTGTGCCTTCTGTAGGATTGAGAAGGCCGAGGATAATTTTCAAAAGTGTTGATTTTCCCCCACCGTTTGGCCCTATTATCCCAAGAAAATCATCATCATAAACTGTAATATTGATATCTTCTAAAACTCTATGGTCTCCGTAATCAAACGATAGATTCTCTATTCGGATTATTTCATTTTTCATAATATTACTGATTCTTTATTTTGTTTGATGTGATTTTAAGATTTTCTATATAATTTTCTGCCAAAGGATCAAGAACTTCAGTCTTGCCACCGATCTCCTTTGTGATAATCTCTGCCGCTTTGCTACTAAATCCAGGAGAAACAAATATGACTTTAATGTTCTCTTCCTTTGCTTCTTCTATTGTGTGAGCTAGGGATTGTAAAGTTGGCTCTTTTCCTTCAACTTCGATTGCAATTTGAGTAAAATTGTAATCTTTTGCAAAATATCCCCATGACGGGTGGAATATCATAAATGACCTGTTATCCATATCCTTTAATTCATTGTTTATGTAGTTGTCCGCTTCGGCCAGTTTTTCTAGATAATCATCTCTGTTCTTCAGATAGTATTCTTTGTTATTTGGATCAACTTCAATAAGGCCTTCGTAAATGTTCTGAACCATTATTTTTCCGTTTCTCAAAGATGTCCAGATATGGGGGTCATTTCCACCTTCATGATCTTGTTCTGCCATTTCAATTAAGTCAATTCCTTTTGAGCTATCGACAACAATCATATTCTTATTCAAGTCTTTTATTTTGTCCATCGATTTTACCTCAAATTCAACCCCGGATCCCACCATAACATATATTTTTGCTTTAGACAAGTCAGCTAATTGGCTCGGCTTTAAGTCTGCAGTGTGTGGGTCGCCACCTTGTGGAACAATAATGTTAACGTTGACCTTTTCCCCACCAACGGCCTCAATCATCTCTTTTTGGGGAGATATCGTTGCATAAACAACTATTCTCCCATCAGAATCTGTAGTTTTTTCATTTGCACAGCCTAATGAGAGCGTAATTAAAAATGTCAAGAAAATAATCAATAAATATCTCTTCATGTTATAACCTCTGTAACTCTATATCCATAATAATATTTAAATCTTTCTATAATAAATATTAATAAAATAATTGAATATACTTAATAAATAGAAAACTATTAAAAGAGTTAGTTACACTCACCCTTGATGAACAGAAGATTGGGTTTTTCCTCACTTGCATTTTATGAAAAAGCTCTAGAAAATGCCCTTTCGTGGGGAGAAAGCAATGATTTCGGACTTTTAGAGATAGTTGCAGAAAATAATCATGCAATTGATGAGGAAACATTACCAGAAATTAAAGATCTCACCTCTTCGTATAATTTAGACTATACAGTACATTCACCATTCTCAGATATCAATATATCAAGCTTAAACAAGAGCATAAGGAAAGAATCGATAAGACAGGTAAAATATTCCATATTTGCAGTAAATGAAATAGGCGGGAAGATACTGACATTTCATCCTGGAAGGCATTCGGCGGCCACAAGTAAGTCAAGAGAGAACACAAAACAGATACTTTTTGAATCCCTGAAGGAGATTTCAGATTACAACAAGGATTATGGAGTTACTATCGCTTTAGAGAATATGCCTGACACATTTATCACGACAATGAAAGTATCTAAGGAAGTGTTGGAAGTTCTTGAAAATAAAGAGCTATCAGAGATAAAACACACAATGGATGTTGGTCACCTTGAAACTAACAATGTAGACATAGGCGAATATATCTACGATCTAAGGAATTATCTAATCCACATGCACCTACATGATAACTTTGGAGAGTTTGATAATCATCTACCGCTTGGGGATGGAAATATAAACTTCCCGAGGATATTCAGGGCTTTGAAAGAAATTAACTATACAGGCAGGATAATACTTGAAATGACAAAAACTGAAGATATTCTAAAGAGTCGCAAATTTTTAGAAGAAAAAAAATATTTGTTTTAATCTACTAATAGTTATAGAACTTTATAATCATTTTTGCCATATTATTGTTAAACTCTAACTCGGGCTTTTTCCCTTTTGGTTCAATAAATAATTTATCTAGCCCAGTCCAAAGGCTAAACCAGCCTCCTGGCTCTGTTATAATTAAGGGTAAGCTGAACAAAAAATCTTTTTGAGTTATCAAAAAAGAGGAGATTAGCGCCAATGAAAACCCTATGAAAAGCCATTTTGCCCCTTCCCGCCTTGTCTGCGTCATCTCTCTTTGTTTTTCTTTCGCCTGGTTCTGGAAATAATCCTTCAATCTTTTCTTAATCATAGCCTCTTTTGTTATTCTTCTTTTGTTTTTTGGTACAAGTAGTCTTAGTTCAAGTATTGGAGATTCAGTTTTTTTGCCTCTTACGGCCCTCCTACACTCAATCAAGAAATCATCAGAAAGTCCCCTTGCAGAATAAGGCCTTGGATCAAAATCTGAAAACAGATCATCGTATGAATCAAGTATTAGGCTAATATTTTTCTCACGCAAGATAATTTTTGGATCTTCACTAGCTTCTATGTTTGATTCGTCTTCCATACACTCATCTTCTTATGTATAATCTAATTAGTATAACTATTTAAGCATTATTTAGCCTAATCTTATATCAGTGACAGATATTATGAAACAAAACAATGACAAAAAACACTGGTATGATGGAAAAGTATACAAATATTTGATAGACCCTGCCATAGAGGATACAAGGGAGATAATTTCGGGCCTAATTGAAAATGATTCCCGAGTCATCGATATTGGATGTGGAACAGGATCATTGGCTTTTTACCTCTCAGATAAATGCAGATATGTCTTAGGTATTGAGCTTTCTAAAAAAATGGTTGATTACGCCAATTCAAGAAAAGAAGAAAATAATATCTCCAACGTCCAGTTTTTCCACGGCAATGCTGAAAAAGTTTCGGAATTAACAAAAGATAGGTTTGATTATGCAATTTATTCTCTGTGCCTCCATGAAATGAAATCTGAAACTAGATCCAAGGCATTGAGAGAAATAAAAAAAATCACGAATAAGGTTATCATCTACGACTATACTGTAAAAAAGAAAACTTCCTTTCAAAGAATAATGAGTTCAACTGCAGAATTTCTTGCAGGGAAGGAAAACTATGACAACTACAAATCTTTTCTAAAAGAAAACGGTATTTTTGGACTATTAGAAAAACATGACCTTAAGATTGAGAAAATTATCTTTGATAAAGATTCTTTTGCTGCGGTTAAGGCCAGATGGAAATAAACTTAAAAAAGAAGGCATGTAAAAAAATAATAAGAATAATTTAGGGAGATTCGGATGTATAAAGTTGTTCTATTGAGACATGGGGAGAGCACTTGGAACAAGGAAAACAGGTTTACCGGCTGGACTGATGTTGACCTTTCAGAAAAAGGAATAGATGAAGCTAAAAAAGCAGGAAAAGTATTACTTGAGTCAGGATATGTATTTGACATAGCATTTACTTCCGTGCTTAAGAGATCTATAAGGACATTGTGGCTGGCATTGGATCAAATGGATCTTATGTGGATCCCAGTAATTAACTCGTGGAGGCTAAATGAGAGGCACTACGGCGCATTGCAAGGACTTAACAAATCAGAGATGGCCGAGAAGTATGGTGAAAAACAGGTTTTAATCTGGAGAAGAAGTTACGACATAAGACCGCCAGAATTAGATATAAATGACAAAAGATATCCTGGTTTTGACCCCCGCTATAAAGACCTGAAAGAAAATCAGATTCCTTTGACTGAATGCCTTAAAGATACTGTTGAGAGATTTATGCCCTACTGGCATGATACAATAGCCCCTTCAATAAAAAGTGGTAAAAGAGTATTAATTGCTGCCCATGGAAATAGTCTTAGAGCACTTGTAAAATACCTTGATAACATCCCCGAAGAAGAAATAGTTAGTTTAAACATACCCACAGGTATACCTTTAGTCTATGAACTCGATAAGGACCTAAAACCAATAAAACATTATTATTTAGGCGACCCAGCAGAAATTGAAAAAGCCATAAAATCAGTTGCAAATCAAGGAAAGGCGAAGAGATAAATCATACAAAAGATTTATAAACAGATTTATGATAAAAATTTTTGGTACTATGAGTTTAGAGCCATCCAATACAACCAAAGTAGTCACAAAAGACTCTTTTCTTAGATTTTGGTGGTGGCGATACTAAGCGGCCTACCTTCAGGTTTTCGCTTACTCATAGGAATTTTTGTATAAATTAGACATCTAGACTTTTTTAGAAGTCTTATTTTATTTAGATAAATTATATCTTTAGATTTTTAATAAAATATTAAAGGAGGATAAACATGGAAAAAACCAAAATATTTTTGGACGAAAACGAAATGCCAAAAAGATGGTATAACATACAGGCAGATCTCCCAAAACCTCTGCCACCAGTATACAGCCCTCAAACATTGAAAAGGGCCACATTGGAAGAGCTTTCAGTACTCTTTCCAATGGAAATATTAAAACAGGAAGTTTCCCAAGAGAGATGGATTAATATCCCTCAAGAGATACGTGATATTTACGCAGTATGGAGACCTTCTCCACTTTACAGAGCTTTAAGACTTGAGAAGGCACTAAAAACACCTGCAAAAATTTACTTCAAATGGGAAGGAATTTCACCAGCAGGAAGTCACAAACCAAACACAGCTATAGCACAAGCATATTACAACATGAAAGAAGGCACACAAACAATAACAACTGAAACAGGTGCTGGCCAGTGGGGATCTGCACTAAGCTATGCAACGAGCTTGTTTGACATAACGTGCAGAGTATACATGGTTAAGGTAAGTTACGAGCAGAAACCTTACAGAAGAAATCTCATACATTTATGGGGGGCAGAAGTATTCCCGAGCCCCAGCAACAGGACAAATGCAGGGAGATCTGTTCTAAAAGACCATCCAGACCACCCAGGAACTCTAGGTATAGCTATATCTGAAGCTGTAGAGGACGCCGCAACACATGAAGATACTAAATACTCTCTTGGAAGCGTTCTAAACCACGTTTGTATGCACCAGACGGTAATAGGTCTAGAATCAAAAGAACAGCTCAAGATGGAAGAGAGATATCCAGATATAGTAATAGGTTGCGTCGGTGGGGGTTCAAATTTTGCAGGTATTTCATTCCCATATTTGCATGACAAGATTAAAGGTGACAAGAAAGATCTGAGGGTTATTGGTGTTGAACCGCACTCTTGCCCCACTCTTACTAAGGGCCCCTATGCATTCGATTACGGTGACTCTACAAAACTAGGTCCAATTGTAAAGATGTACACTCTTGGTCATGACTTCGTTCCGCCAGGCATTCATGCTGGAGGATTGAGATATCACGGCTGCTCACCCATTGTAAGTGCACTTTGTGACCAAAAGCTTATCGAAGCTCAGGCATACCATCAGACTGAAGTATTCGAAGCGGCTATGCTATTTGCACAAACAGAAGGTCATGTTATAGCACCAGAAACTGCTCATGCTGTGAAATCTGCAATAGAAGAGGCAAAGAAATGCAAACAGACAGGTGAAGAAAAAGTCATCCTATTCAACGCTAGTGGCCATGGTCACTTTGACATGAAATCATACGAACTATTCATCCATGGAAAGCTAACAGACTACGAATACCCTGCAGATCTAGTAAAGCAGTCACTTAAAAAACTTCCAAAAATTGTGGAGGATTAATCCTCCTATTTTTTTATTTTTGTGGTAAAATGAAAACTCTTGGTTTTTTGGTCAATCCCATCTCGGGCATGGGTGGCTCAGTTGGATTAAAAGGAACTGATGGCCTTTATGAAAAAGCCCTAGAACTTGGAGCTGAAAAAGTATCAAAAAAAAGAGCTGAGGTATTTTTTGAATCACTTGGCTCTGTAAAAGACGTGAAATTTCTAGTCCCTTCGGGCGAGATGGGAGAAGATCATATAAAAAACAAGGGACTTGAATATGAAGTTATTTATAATGCTAATGGATTGACAAGCAGAGAAGATACACTAAAGACTATAGAAGAGTTCAAAAAAAGAAAAGTTGAATTAATCATATTCTGTGGTGGGGACGGAACTGCTAGAGACATATGCGGATCTATTGGTATAGAAATCCCCGTGATTGGGATGCCAGCGGGAGTAAAGATGTTTTCATCTGTTTTTGCAATCAATCCTAAGGCCGCATCTGACCTTCTCAAAGCCTTTTTAGAAGGGAAATCGAAGTACAAAGATTCTGATGTGCTAGATATAGATGAAGAAAGTTATCGCGCGGATAAATTCATAATGAAGTTGTATGGCTATTTAAAAACACCTTATGTGCCCAATCTAATACAGGATGCAAAGGCCGTATTTGAAGGTCAGGATGAAGAGATGGCGAAGGAAGGCATAGCTGTATTTGCCAGTGAATTTATGTCAGATGGATCGTTGTACATAGTCGGAACAGGGTCTACGACAGCAAAGATTGCAGAAGTTATGGGACTAAAAAAGACTATGCTTGGTGTTGACTTAATAAAAGATGAAAAACTGATTGCAAGCGATGTCAATGAGAAGGCTATTTTAGAATACATCAAAAACGAAAAAAGTGTAAAAATTATTGTGAGCCCCATAGGGGCCCAAGGATTTGTTTTTGGTAGAGGAAATCAGCAGATTTCAAGCCAAGTTTTAAGAAAAGTTGGAAAAGAAAATATAATAATCATAGCAACTCCTCAAAAACTCGAAAATACCCCATTCCTACTAGTTGACACTGGGGATGATGAATTGGACACTGAATTATCTGGCAAGACTCTCGTAGTCTGCGCATACAGAATGGCCCAAAGAAAGGACATAAGGAAAGATTAAACTTAAAAAGAACTAAAATCAGGTTATTCTGATATTATGGAAGAGTCTGTTGTTACCCCTTGGGAAGTAGAAGGGGAGATTGATTATAATAAACTCATAAAGCAGTTTGGAACTGATATCCTTACTGAAGAGTTATTAAATACTATAAAGAAGTATACGGGAGATTTGCATCCATTTCTCAGAAGGAAATTGTTCTTTTCACATAGAGATCTTGGGTGGATTTTAAAGAAGTATGAAGAAGGCGAAAAGTTTGCCCTCTATACCGGGAGAGGGCCTTCTGGGCATACTCACATTGGCCATCTGGTCCCATGGATATTCTGTAAATGGCTCCAGGACAAATTCGATTGTGAGTTTTATTTCCAGATGACAGATGATGAAAAGTTCATGATGAGGTCAGACCTTTCACTTGAACAGACACATGCGTTTGCCTACGAGAATGCACTTGATGTTATTGCTTTGGGATTTGACCCAAAAAAAACATTCATCTTTTCTGATATCGATTATGCGAAAACGCTTTACAAGATATCAATACAAGTTGCAAAGAATGTAACAACTTCCACAGCTAAGGCAGTTTTTGGTTTTACAAATTCAACTAATATCGGGATGGTATTCTTCCCCTCTGTTCAGGCAGCCCCATGCTTTTTACCGTCTGTTCTAAAAGGATACAATGTCCCTGTTTTAATTCCAGCGGCAATTGACCAGGATCCCTACTGGAGAATTACAAGAGACGTTGCCCCAAAGCTTGGTTACTACAAACCAGCTGCAATACATAACATGTTTCTCCCTGGCCTTGAAGGACCAAGTGGTAAGATGTCTGCTTCAAAGAGTGATACTGCAATTTTTTCTGTTGACCCACCAAAAGAAGTTGACAAAAAAATCAAACGAGCGTTCACTGGTGGAGGGCAGACTGTAAAGGAGCATAAGGAAAAAGGCGGAAATCCAGGAGTCTGCACAATATACCAATACCTATATTTTATCTTTGAAGATGACAACAAAAAGATAAAAGAGATTCATGATGGCTGCAAACGTGGAGAAGTGTTCTGCGGAGAGTGCAAGAATCTCTTAAGTGAGAAACTTGTCAAGTTTATCACAACACACCAGGCAAACAGAGAAAAGGCAAAAGATGTCCTCGATAAATTCCTTTTAAAAGATTAAATTTTTTTAATAAATCTTTTTTATTCAAATTTTTAGTAAAGATAATCATTTCTCATCGATTTATAATACTATTAATTATTATTGATATTAATTAATATAAATATTGCATTAATGATGAGCTATACAACCAAAAGATTTATATACTAATGATAATCAATATTAGTAACTAACAATTGAGAGATGATAGTTAGCACTAAAAGGTGAAAAAATATGGGATGGAGAAGACAATTTGAAACTAGAGAAAAGCGTATTAATGAACTAAGGATCCTTCTAAAGCAAAAGTTGAACAGCGGAAGAGACTACTTCATTCAGGAACTTGTTAACGATACGGACATACCCAGAAGTACCGTTGAAAGGTACCTTTATGAATATCTTAATGAAGAAGTAGAAATCTACTACGAAGGGCCTTTAAAAAAGATACGCTATAAAGGACACGGGAATTAATTTAAGAAAAGATATTTTTATCTTTTCTTTTTTTTATTATTTTTATAAGAATTTAAATTAATATTACTTTTTATCGATTAAATCTTTACGTTAATCCATAATAAACCTTAATAAGATTAAATCCTATTTAATATGGGGATATTATGGGATTTATCAAAATGGGCAAAGTTTCTGATGTTAAAGATGGCACTATGAAGAAGTTTGAAGTTGAAGGGAAAGAGGTTCTAGTTTCTAATATCGGCGGGAAATATTATGCCATTAATAACAAATGCACCCATAGAAATGGGGATCTTTCTCAAGGAAAACTGGAAGGGAATATTGTAACTTGCCCAAAGCATAGCTCTAAGTTTGATATTACAACGGGAAAGGTAGTTTCCGGACCTAAAATACCGCTGTTAAAACTTAAGATCAATGATGAAGAAAAGTATGAGGTAAAAATAGATGGAGATTCCTTACTAATTAAAGTATAAATATTATTATTTTAGTTGCAAGAAATGCATATTTAATAGTTAATTTCTCAAATATATTAGAAAGATTTATAAAATTTCTTGCGAATCTCTTATTAGATACTAATAATAGATATCTATAGGTAGATTATATGAAATCGATTATATTGATAGGGGTATTATTATTTGGAATAATATCAATTCCAATAATCTCAGCATCAACCTATTCTTCTAGCATACCCGACACAACGTTAGTTCAGGATTGGAGGTATAGCAATATTTACGGGGCTGGGAACTGGAGAGATCAAATAACACCAAGTGGATTTACAGGATTTGACACTACTCAAATTGACGTGAACTGGTCTGACAACGATGCAAAGATTCAGATATACACCAATGCAGAGCCAGCAGGAATTACCGTTAGCGGTATAGGTTTGGTCCAACTTGCCGATATGGCAATTGATCTTGACATGGATGGAAACTATGAAACTGCCATTATTATGCGACCTGTATCGAGAGGCAACATACTTTCCAATCCAACCTGGGGGACCTCGCAAGATATCTTTGGAGGCACTGGATACATATATGGTGGTAGATTTGACCAGAGTGTACCAAAAGTTACAATAGTTGAAGCTTCTGAGGGAACCCTTACCGGCCTAGCAACAGTTAACTGGGTCACAATTGGCACAAATCCTAAGTATAGGATTGATATAATTTTGCCTTCTGGCATTAATTCAGATAGCCAATGGAATGATTTCAACTTTTACTGGGGAACTGCACAATGCTCAAATGATGGAATCGCTGGTACAGCTATAGTTTCTTCACCACCTCAACCGCCTCCCCCTCCGCCACCACCTACACCAGAGCAAAAGATTCCAAAAGCAATTGTTTACGACAGAGTAGACATAGAAACATTCAATTTGACTAATGCACCAGTTATTATCCAAGAGGGGAGAACTATCGCATCACCAGATCTAACCCAAAGACTTGCAGTAATCAAAGACGGTAAAGTAATATCCTTTTTTGAACCAATAAGGGGAAAGCAATATGCCGAACTTCAGGTAGAGAACAGAGGATTCTTCACTAAAAAAGATGTCAAAATACAATTTAGAGGACTCCCTAATGGTGTTACTGTGAATGTGTCTCCAGATGGCCAAAAACTAGAGGCCCACAATATTGCAACTTATGGTCTGTCCTTTGAAGTAAATGAATCGATACCGGCGGGTACATATCCGATATCAATTGTTGCTTACGGGGATGGAGGAATATTCGACGTCATTAACCTAGAACTTACAATGATTTAAATTAAATTTTTTTTTATTAGAATATTTTTAGTTAATGGATTTGAAATAAAGTCATTTTTATTTAATGGATAAATAATCGGCACAAAATTTATATTCAATAGAATCAATAGTTGTAATTAATTGTAGGTGATAAAAATGACTGAGTTCTGGATGGAGAGAAAGGTTGCAATATTTGCCCTTAATGGCGATCCAATGTGTTTTATACATGCCTTGATAAATGCCCTCGAATTTCACGCAAAAGGGTATGATACAAAGTTGATAATTGAAGGTTCAGCTACTGGACTTATTGGAAAACTAAATGAGGCAGGTAACTCACTGCACTACTATTACGTAAGGGCGAAAGACGAAGGATTAATAGACTGCGTATGTAAAGCATGCGCAACAAAGAATGGGACTATTGAAGAGGCAAAAAAACAAGACCTAAATCTATGCGATGAATTATTTGGCCATCCAAGCATGGCAAGGTACATGGAAGATAACTATGAGATAATTGCAATATAAAATAATTATTTATTAGTAATTAGGAGATTAAATATGGTCTGCATTTTGATGTGGGTTGCCCAAGAAGGATTTAGGGATGAGGAACTATTTGTCCCCAAATCTATATTTGAAGAAAAAGGATACACTGTAACTGTTGTTTCTCACAATAAAGGAACAGCTTGGAGTAAATTTGGAAAGCTTATTGAAGTGCTTGGCTTTGAAGATATTGATATAGGAGATTATGACGCCTTCCTATTGGTGGGTGGTCCAGGATCTTTCAATCTCACAGATGACAAAAAACTGCATGGATACATTAAGGAAGCTGAAAAAAAGCTTAATCTGTTAGGCGGAATATGTTATGCGCCAAACATCATGGCAAGAGCTGGAGTTCTGAAAGGTAAAAGGGCTACAGTGTGGGGAGGGCCTGATATTTTTGATAAAGAGGGCGTGATTTTTGAAGACAAGAACGTTGTAAGGGATGGGAAAATTATAACTGCCAACGGCCCTGATGCAGCACTCGAATGGGCTAAAGAAATTGCTAACTACCTCAAGAGTAGATGTGAGAAATAAATTAATATTTCTCACAGAATTTTAAGGCTTTTGGAATTCTTTCTAGCATATCAGAACTCCTGAAGTTCAGACCCATCTCTTCTGCTGTGATTTCTCCAGCGATACCATTTAGGAATGCTCCTGCAGAAGCAGCTTCAACAATAGTTCCTTTAGTTGCAAAGGCCGTTATAAGTCCTGAAAGTATATCGCCTGTGCCCCCTGTGGTCATGCCTGAGTTTCCCGTGAAGTTTTTGAAAACTTTTTTACCGTCTGATATAAGGTCAACTTCCCCCTTACAGACAATTGCAGTCTGGTATTTTTCTGAGTTAGTTAGAATATTATCATAAGTCAAAGGCTCGTCAAAGACCATCTTATATTCGGAGGGGTGGGGAGTTATGCACACATCATTTTTCTTTAAAATATCAAGATTTCCTTTTATTGCATAAAGCCCATCGGCATCTATTATTATTTTCTTGCATGATACACTTTTAAGGAATTCTAAAACTGTTTCAACTGTTTCTGGTTCTCTGCCTATCCCAACACCTATTAAGATTGAATCAACTTTTTCTGAAAGAGTTTTTAGAAGCTCAATATCTTCTGGGATAAAATAATCCTTTTCAGTTGGGAATACTATCATATCGGGGGAATAAGATTTTATTACTTTGGAGCATTTCTTAGGTGATGCGACATAGACAAGGTCAGAAAGGTATGATGCTGCAAGAGAGGCATAGATTGGCGCCCCGTGATACTCTTTTGACCCCCCTATTACTAGTACCTTCCCATTATCACCTTTGTGTGAGTCAGTAGCCCTAGCATTTAGCTTGTTGACATAGCCAGGACCAGTCAAATCATTAAATTCTTTTGGGATTCCTATATCGACAACGGTAGTGGCACCTTCCTTAGGAGTATGGAGAGAGATAATAACATTTGATATAAAATACGGAGATGCGGCATCAATGGACACCTTGATCCCATTAATCTCGTTAATCCTGTTGATAACATCGGAATATGGGTGTTTAAGTGCACCTTTGACGCCAACGCCGAATATTGCATCCACATAAATTTCAAAGTCTGGCCGTATCTTTTCTATATCACATGAATCCTTGATAAGTATCTTTTCAACATTAATATGTTTTAGTAGCTCCCATTTTGAAAAGGCTGCCTCTCCCTTGATGTTTTGTGGATCCCCCACTAAATATACAGTAACTCTGTTCTCTTTGGATAGGTATCGGGCACAAACAAAGCCGTCCCCCCCGTTGTTTCCAAGGCCACAAAAAACTGCGATTTTATTCCTAGTCCCAAACCTCTTTTCTATTTCTGATGCTACCCCTCTTCCAGCATTTTCCATAAGAATTGGCGTATCGAGGCCATAATACTTACAGTTTGAATCAATAATATACGTGTCCATATTACTCCCATACTTAATTGTGGTAATGAATAAATAAGTTTTTGCATATTGGGGAAATTTTATAAGTAATTTGAATAAGAATTCTCTATGGTTAAGGTACTGGGATGCGAGAAATGTAATTATAAGGAGTACCTATTAGCTGAAGCAAAAGATTATGATAGGTGCCCATCATGCAAATCGCTAGTTATTGGCCAAGAACTAAACGAACTCCCGGTACAATTACAGGACATAATGAAGGTTGCAAATGAAAATTTCTCATATGGAAATATCAAGACCGATAATTATTCTGCTTTATTTGAGGTAAGGGAACTTTTCAAAAAACCGGAGGAAATAATTTCTTCCTTTGAAAAGATAAATTTTTATCCATTTATAAGAAAAGAAAATGGGAAGCTTTTTGTTGTCCTAAGGACTTCTCCGCCAAAAAAAGATTTCACATATAGAAAGAACTTAATCTTATTTTTCTTGACAATTATCTCAACTACAGTTGCCGGCTATTTCATGTCAGTGCCACATGTTGATTACGGATTTATGACAAATCCCTGGATAGGGGCTATAGCATTTTCTTTTTCGATAATGGTGATCCTAGGAACACATGAAATGGGCCATTACCTAGTTGCAAGAAGAAATGGCGTTGATGCGACACTCCCTTATTTCATACCGGCGCCCTTCATTCTTGGTACAATGGGGGCTGTGATAAACATAAGATCGTTTATCCCAAATAAGAATAGTGCTATTGAGTTGGGCCTATCAGGCCCACTTGCCGGCATGCTTGTAGCGATACCAATAACTATAGTTGGAGTTATGATGTCTCCTATTGTTCCCATAACAATCTTTGGCGAGAGCTCAATGTTTTTGGGTGAGCCGCTAATCTTCAAGTTTATTGCTGAATCACTTGTAACTGTGACTGAGGGCAATTCCCTTTACTTGCATCCTGTAGCTTTTGCTGGGTGGGCCGGGATATTTGTAACTATGCTTAACCTAATCCCTATGGGCCAACTGGACGGTGGCCACATTGCAAGAGCTGTATTAGGGCCTATACACCACAGATATCTGTCATTTGTTGTTGCAGTCTCATTATTTGGCATAGGAATATTTACATGGGCGGGCTGGAGCCTATGGGGGGTAATAGGAATTTATCTAGCATACAGGGGACATCCTGGCTCAATGGATGAGATAACACCTATTGATAGAAAACATTGGATTATGGTTCTAGTTGCCATAATACTATTTGTAATATCCACGATGATTGTCCCGATAAAATTGGCATAAAAAAGATTTAAATATACTTAATTAATTCAAGAGGCATGCTTAATAACATCCGTAAAAATAAATCATTTTTATCAATTGTTAATCTTATTGGACGAATTTTTAGATTCCTGCCGCCAAATGTCATAACGACCATCAGTTTAGTTGTTGTCTTCTTTTCAGGCTATTACTATTACCTTGGATTGCCCTATATTGGAGCAATTATACTTGCCGTTTCAGGTTTTCTTGATCTAGTTGACGGCTCTGTGGCAAAATATACTAAAAGAACGACTGTTCTCGGCGGCTTTTTAGACTCCACATTTGATAGGATAGGAGACGGAATAATACTTCTCGGGATTGGACTATCATATGACCTTACACTTTGCTTTGTAATAATGGTCGGTGCTTATCTCATTAGCTATATGCGTGCCAAGGGAGAGGCTCTTGGGGTAAAAGTCATGGGGATGGGCATTGGTGAGAGGGCAGAGAGGATACTGATAATATTCGTGTTTTCTTTCATCAATTTAGAGATAGGGCTTTATGTGCTGCTTGTTGTTGTCTATATAACAGTCTTTTCAAGGTTTTACTATATCTCAAAGGAACTTAAAACTAAGACTTAGAAACCTTTTTATATTACCATAATCAACTCTTCAATACGCGGGGGTTGCCGAGCATGGCTAAAGGCGATAGACTCAAGATCTATTCCCGCAGGGGTCCAGGGGTTCAAATCCCTTCCCCCGCACTTTTTACTAAAGCTAATGCGGTATTGTTTTTCTAGAAAATTAATAATTAATCTTATATTACTAGGTTACAAAGTTTAAGATATGTCTGATAAAAAAGATTTTGGCAGTATCAAGCAGTCTCTCCTTAGTTCTGGTATTCCTTTGGAGATATCGACGTATAGAATACTTGAGAAAATGGGTTATACTGATTTGGACGAATATACTTACACAAGAGATGAGAAGATTTTTCAATTAGATCTAATTGGTGAAAAGGATTTTAGTATATGTAAGGTTCCGGCTGAAATTGATTTACCTAACAAGGTTATTACTGATGAAGTTAAAATCATACTTTCGATAAAAATACTGTGCGAATGTAAATATAGAACTAAAGAAAAGACCTGGTTTTTTGGACGTTTCAATAAAAGCGAAGATGTAGACGTTAATGTACATTGGGCAGATAATATTAGCCAGTGTTCATCGAGAGATACACTCTTCGAACGCTCAATTATGGATTTAATTATAGGTCTTAAAAACAAATATCCAAAAGAAAAATCTTATGATCGGGGCATAGAAATTAGCAAAGGTAAAAAAAATGAGATAAAGGATGAGGGTAAATATAAACAGAATGAGAATTCAATTACGAGAGCAGTTTATCAACTACTATTTGCCTCATCAGATTATATTATGGATGATTTAACAGATTATATAGAGGATAGACTCTCAAGTAAGAGTCAGTCACGCTCCCGAAGAATAGAAATATATTTACCCATTATAGTTACTACTTGTGATTTGTTTGCCCTCAAGGAATCCACAATAGAGGAAATAGAGAAAAGCGGGAACATAATGGAACTTTCGGAAAGTGTAAATTCAATATTAATATGCAAATCTCCCCCCAGCGAAGTAAAGGAGTATATGGAAAATAAAATTAAATACATCTCAGGAGTATTTACGCGTATGGGCTATAATTCAGAAATCTTAGAAGATCTATTAAGAGAGTTACATAGTGACAAGAGAAAAATTCTGAAGAGATATTATGTGATAAATTATTACCATCTTGAAGAGGAACTGAAGGCTTTAGAGACTTATTACATTAATCATTTCAATCAAATAAAGGATAGTTGCAATATTAAAAAATCAGAGGAAACTAGAAAATAAAAATAAAATTAATTATTGTTTAGAATTTTTTTAGCTGAAACTATGATCGTCATTGCCATGGCCTTGATGTAAGGATCTCCTATGATGCACATCTCTTCCAAGAACTCCTTGTTTTCCAAATAAAATCTTACAGCCCTCATCTTTGATTCAGGAATATTATTTTCCACATTTCCACCTCTAAACAATTTCTCCCATAAAGAAATTCTCTTTTCTTTTCTTTTCATTGACTTTGAATCTGTACACGTCCTTGACTATCTCTAGATAATCTTCCAGGCCTTTCATGATCATCTTTGCCTTAT
>CAZUMN010000009.1:0-32136 GCA_964621955.1 uncultured Thermococci archaeon | reverse complement strand
ATCTAGAAAAGAATGCTTGATAATTTATCTTAAATTTTTATATTATGTGTTTTATTCAGGTACTTTGATTCAAGCGTTCCAACAACAAAGAAAAGAGTAAAGCAAACGACCAAGGTTATTATTGGTGTAGGAACCCCAAATAAAGATATTTTGAGGAAAGAAAGGCATACCGCTGTCAAAAATCCACCTATAATTGTAATGGCCCCAGTAAGATCCTTACCGATATTATAGTGAAATAAACCAAAGATTAGAGGCAATAAACAAAGTAGTATAGTTGAGGATAAAACGGACAATTCAACGATGTAGCTCAACTTTCTTGCTGCAAATAGTCCGATGAATATTGTTATTATTATTATTGAGATTCTCCCAAAAAGAATACCTTTTTCTTTTACAATATCTCTTGAGACCATTGAAGAAAGGGTCAGCACTATTGAATTTGCAGTTGTTATTGCGGCAGCCATTATGCTTAATGCTAATAAAAGGGATAGCCATTCTGGCATTAATGAAAGCAAAGTTGGAGTAACATCATCTCTGTATTGGACTATGGGGAATAATCCTTGAAATGTTAGAACTCTAAGCTGAATTCCTATAAATGTTACAATTGCTGTATATATTATGCCAAATACCCCAAAATAAACTATCATCTTTCTTAATGCGGATAGATCCTTTGGAATAAATAATCTTTGGAGAACTTGTGGATTAGTCAATGCAAAGAAAAACCATGGAATAGTCAATCCTAAGAAAAATTTAGGTGTCCAAATAGCATTAGGAACATACATTAACTCACCCATCGAGGAAATAGCTGAAAAATCAAATCTATACGATACCCAAACTAAAGCAAATATAGAGACTACAATCATCAAAACTCCTTGGATTGAATCGGTCAATGCAACTCCCTTTAAACCACCTAGAAATGCCCACAGAGCAATAAGAATTCCAACAATTAAAATTCCCGTAGAAAAATTCAAACTTGAATTTTTTTCTAAGATTAGGGCTACACCTGTTAATTGAACTGATGTATATGGAATCAAAGCCAGTAGAGATATCAAGGCCGCAATTTTTGCTGTCTTTAAGCCGTATCTTTCTTCAAGTAATCCAGAAGGGGATACAATTCCCTTTTGCTTTGCTATTTTCCATATTCTAGGGCCATAATAAGATAAAAAGAATAAAGTTCCCACAAGATAAGTTAATTCAAATCCGAGAGCACCAACCCCTGTTGCATAGGAAAGACCAACTAGGCCAACCATCATGAAGGCGGAATATGTTGTAGCTGCATATGTAAGTGCAGAAACAACACCACTAATGTTTCTGTTTCCAACAAAGAAACTTTCTTGTGTCTTGGCACCTTTGGAATATAACGCAATAATTGTACCTATAATGGCATAGATACCGATTAGTATTAGAAAGTTATTCATTTATCCACCTTTTACTTGAAAAAATAATATAGAGTAAATAACCGATTGTCACAACTGTCCAATAAATAAATGTAGTGAAATCTTCCTTCTTGAAGAGAAAAAATGGAACTGACATTAGTATTACAATTATCAACACTTCAAAAAATTTCATTAACATTTGTTAAAAAATTTCATTTATAAAACTTACTTTTGAACATTGGCTTAAAATATACTCGTACGTTTGTATCATCTCATAATAACTTATTTATACTGTCAATCATTACTATTTTTATGTTTCTCTTAGACTCTGATTACAAAACATTCAACGAAAAAGCATATGTTCGACTAATACTTAAAAATGATTCAAAAACTGAGGCATTTTACAAGGACTTTGAGCCTTATATCTGGGCTGTTTGTGACGAGGGAGAAATTGAATCAAAAAAGAAACTAATTGAAGATATACAAAAAGAAGTCCAAGGTAGATCTCTAGCTGTAAAAAATTGCACTATTGATGAGAGATACCTTTTTGGTAATAAAATTCCCGCCATTAAAGTAATTTTTAATCATCCTTCAGATGTCCCTAACTTGAGGAAAGAAATCGAAGATATTACAGATATATATGAATATGACATACCTTTCGCAAGAAGATTTCTTATTGACAAGAATCTTGTCCCAGCTATATACTACAATTTTGAAATAGAAAAAGAGGGAGAACTTTCAATCATAAAAGATTTTCACATAACCGATAATCTTAATCTATCGATTAAAGTTTTAGCCTTTGATATAGAAGTATACTGCAAGGCAAAGCCTGACGCTCAAAATGACCCCATAATAATGATTGGGATTTCTACTAATGACTTTGATAAGGTTATTACATATAAAAAAGTTTCAGCGGAGTACATAGAAATTGTAGATGACGAAATATCGATGATAAAGAGATTTTTAGATATTATTTCGGAATACAACCCAGACATAATTTATACTTACAATGGGGATACTTTTGATTTTCCTTATATATATGAAAGGGCAAAAAAACTAAAAATACATCACCCTCTCCTAAATGAAATAAGAATTGATAAAAGAGGTATAAATGACAGTAGTAAGATACCGGGGATGGTACACATTGATCTGTACCCTTTGAGTAGAAAACTTCTTAGTCTGAATAAATATACTCTTGAAAATGTTTATCTTAACTTTTTAGGTAAAGAAAAAAGTAAAATCCAATTAGCTGAAATGGATAGATTCTGGGAAGAAGGGACACAAGAAGGACTTTTAACTGTTGCATTATATAATATGGAGGATTCCATAGCTGCAAAAGAGATTGGAGCTGCAATTGGCCCTCTTGAGATTGAACTTTCAAGGATAGTTGGGCAAAATATTTTTGATCTATCCAGAATGGCATCTTCAAACATGGTTGAATATCTTCTAATGAAAAGAGCATTTGAAGAAAAAACAATAGTTCCAAATAAACCAAAAGGTAGCGAATATCTAGAAAGGGCTTCTTATACCTATGAAGGTGGATTTGTTTTAGATCCACAAAAGGGGCTTCACGAGCACATAGCTGTTTTTGACTTTAGATCTCTATACCCTTCAATAATTATAGCCCATAATATAGATCCAAATACTATCGGATGTAGCTGTTGTGATAATACATCTCCTGACGGAGTAAATTTTTGCCTCAATAAAAAAGGATTTATTCCTGAAATCTTGAAAGAGATTATAGAGAGGAGAGTTGAGATTAAGAGAAAATTAAAAGAAACATCGGATAAAAATGAAAAGACTATTTATCAATCCCAACAATGGGCACTTAAGATTCTTGCTAACTCTTTTTATGGCTATATGGGGTACCCCCGTTCGAGATGGTATTCTAAAGAAGCGGCTTCTAGCATAGCTTCTTGGGGGAGAGAGTATATCCATAAAGCAATAAAAATTGCTGACGAAATGGGGTTAAAAGTTCTTTATGGAGATACTGATAGTTTGTTTGTAGGACTAGGATCAGAGGACATGGAAAAATCAAAAGAGTTCCGAGATAAAGTGAATTCTACACTTCCTGACTACATGGAACTTGAATTTGAAGGTTATTACAGAAGAGGATTTTTTGTTTCAAAGAAAAGATATGCCATTATAGATAAAGAAAACAATATAGTGACTAAAGGTCTAGAAGTAGTAAGAAGAGACTGGGCCGAAATTGCAAAAAAGACACAAGAAGCTGTCTTAAAGACCATATTGGAGGGAGAAGGCCCAGAAAAAGCAGCTGAAATTGTCAGAAAAACTACTCAAGAACTTGCTGAAGGTAAAATCCCGGTAGATTCCCTTATAATATATACTCAACTAACAATGCCAATTTCAAGCTACAAACAGATAGGGCCGCACGTTATTGTGGCAAAACGTATGAAAGAGATGGGAGAAGACGTTAGGGCAGGTACAATGATTTCTTTCATTGTTAAAAGTGGAGAGGGGATGATTCGAGATAGGTCTTATGACGTTGAATCATTCAAGAAAGCAGGATATAAATATGATGCTGAATACTATATGGATAATCAGGTTTTACCTGCAGTTATGAGAATTCTAAAAGGATTTGGATATACAGAAGAAAGTCTTAAATTCTCTAAAAATAAACAGATGACACTAGGAGATTACTTTTAGTATTAATTAATTCTTGTACTCTTTAATAAACATGTTTCATATTTGAACTAGATATAACATGCCTAAAATTTCTTGGATTTCCTTTTGTTAAAGCAATCCCTACAATAAATAGGCCTTATTCCATCCGGTTTAAAAGGAACTTTGGTCATGTTGCCACATTCAGAACAGATGGCTTCGTGCATTTCTCTTGATTCTCCTCGGAAACCCTCTAATCTTTTTTCACTCATTACGAGTTCTCCTTTTATTTTTATATTCGTCTATACTATAGTGAAAAAATATATTTAAAATTTACTGATAATCCCAACGTTCAAAACAATACTTCAACTATGCGATTTATTTTTATTAATCTCGTGCAGAATTATTCTTTTTAACTTCTTCTTTGTTTTGTAGTCATGTATAACATTGACTCTTTTCATGCTCTTGGGGTCTATTCCTGTCCAGTAGATGCAGGTTGAGTTTGTCATTGGTGTTGGGGTAAAAACTTGAAAACTTTCGATATTGGACAAGTGAATTAGTTTTTCTTTCAATTTCATTATTTCCTTCTCATCGTCTCCAGGATGACCAATCATTAAATAATATTTAAGAAATTGTTTTTTATCTTTGTTAATACTTTGAAAAAAAGAAACAAACTCATCAAATTTAGAGTTATCCTTATTCATATATAATAAAACTCTTTCAGAAAAATGTTCAGGGGCTATTTTAAGGCATCCAGATATATGGTGTTCTGAAAGGACTTTTATATACTCTTTATTTTCAATTGCAAGGTCATATCTTATGCCGCTTCTGACAAATATCTTTTTTATGCCCTTAATTTCTCTAGCTTTTTTAAGAAGAGATATTAATTTTTGGTGGCTTCTATCTAATTTTTTACAGTTGATGCAATCATCATTACATTTGTCATTACAATCCATTCCATACATATTTGCAGAAGGGCCACCAAGGTCGTCTATGTATCCTTTAAAATCGGGGTGAGAAACTAGGGATTCTATTTCCCTTAATATTGAACTTTCACTTCTTGAAATGACCTTGTCTCCTTGATGGAGTTTAAGTGAACAAAAGTTACAGTTACCAATACAACCTCTATGGCTGACTACAGAAAATCTTGCCATCTTTAAAAGAGACTCTGGATGAAGCTTTCTTGTATATGGTAAGGAATATATCCAGTCTAGATCTTCAGACGAATAGTCTGGGTAAGAATATTGAAGAAGGTAATTATTATCGTAAGGCTGCGCTAAATTTTTTTTGTTTGATAAAGCCTTTTGCATCTCACAAAATTTCAAAGGATCTTCTTTTACCTCTTTGAAAGATGGAAGTATTTCAAATCCTTCATCCAGTTCTTTACTTATTACACAAGTTCCTAGAATTCCTTTAAGGCTCAAATTTTTTTTAGATCTTTCTGCTATTTCAAGAATTTGTTTCTCGCCATTTCCATAAACTAAAATGTTAGCCCTTGAATCAAAAATAATGCTTCTCCTGATATCATTATCCCAATAATCGTAGTGGGCAAATCTTCTCATAGATGCTTCTATCCCTCCTATGACAATTACTGCTGACTTGAAGTATTCTCTGATTTTGTTACAATAGACTATCAAAGCCCTGTTTGGCATCAAAGATAAATTCGAATGAGGGTCATCTGACCTTGTTTTTTTCAAAGGGGTATAATTATGTAGCATGCTATCTATCGAGCCAGAAGTCACTGCAAAAAATAATTTTGGGGGTCCAAGCTTCAGGTAGTCCTCTTTTGTCAATGGCTTTTCTATAATCCCAACTTTGTATCCTTGACTGTCTAAGACTCTTGAGATAACCCCCGAAGGGGATAGGGGGTGGTCATCATGGTATTCTGCAGTAATCAGTATAACGTCAAAGTCTTTTCCTGATTTAGCTATCACAAAATCCCCCCATGTGTATGTTATTACAATCATATGCTTTATCGATATATAAATTCTCTGAAAAAATCAATTAAAAATAATCCTATAAATATTGTCTTTCCTATATTTTATATGATTTTTATTTATTTCTTTACTTTTAAAAAATATTATATTGATTTTCGTATCATCATTAGAATCAAAATCTTTTTATTCGTTATTCTTCTAATATAGTATAATTTTTGGCGATTAAAATGGGGCATAATCTAATTGAAATTGAGAATCTTTCATTTATTGTAGATAATAAAGTTATTTTAGATGATTTATCTTTTAAATTAAGAGAGGGCGAATCATTAGGATTATATGGCCCCACAGGTAGTGGAAAATCTGTTCTGCTAAATGTCTTAAGAGGTACAAAAGGGTATACTCCTACAAAAGGAAATATTTATTATAATATTTCATACTGCCCTTTATGCAAAGATATACAATCCCCAAGTCATGTTGGAAAAAAGTGTAGTAGATGTGATGAGGAATATATTTTTAAAAAAGTAGATTTGTGGAATGATGAAGAATTTTTTAATGCAATAAAAAAACGAACAGCAATAATGTTCCAGAGAACTTTCTCTCTATTTGGCCAAAGGTCTGTACTTGAAAACATGTATGAAGTCTTTTTAGAGATGCAATTACCTGAAAAAGAAGTTAATTCCAAAATAATTGAAATTTTGCAAAAAGTTAACTTGATGCACAGGATGACTCACATCGCGAGAGATTTATCGGGTGGTGAAAAACAGAGACTTGTACTCGCAAGACAACTGGCAATAGATCCTCTTGTTTTATTTGCAGATGAACCTACAGCTACACTTGATCCAGTTACTTCTAATATAATTGAAACTACATTAAATACTATCTTTAAAAACGATGGTAGAAGTTTAATTGTTTCTTCGCAGAGGGAAAATATCCTAAAGAAGATTACAGAAAAAGCGTTGATTCTGGGCAAAGGAAGAATAGAAGCTGAATTACCATCTAAGGATTTAGAATCAAAATCAATAGATTCTGACAAGTCAAATTTCTCTGAAATTGGAAACGAAATAATTGCCTTAGCCAATGTTAAGAAATATTATTATTCCATCTCTAGGGGAGTAATCAAAGCCATCGATAATGTTTCATTATCTATTAACGAAAAAGAAATATTTGGGATTGTAGGAAAAAGTGGTTCTGGGAAGACAACAGTTTCTAAAATAATAGGGGGATTAATACCTTTCAAAGAAGGGGAGTTTAAACTTAGAATCGGCGATGAATGGATTAATATGAAAGAGGACGGAGCCTCTGGTAGAATTAGAGCTGTTCCTTATATTGGGATTCTCCACCAAGAATATTCATTGTATCCAAATAGAACTGTATTAGACAATTTAACTGATTCAATAGGGATGAAGCTTCCTTCTGACATTGCAAAAAAGAAAGCATCAGATGTCCTAGAAGCCGTTGGATTTAACAAAGAAAGTATTTCTGAATTATTATATAAAAAACCTGAATCATTATCTGAAGGAGAGAGGCACACTGTTGCGCTAGCACAGATATTGGTAAAGGAGCCAACGCTTGTAATCCTTGATGAACCAAGAGGAACAAAAGAAATAGCAAACGCCATTAGAACTGCAAGAGAATTACTAGATGAAACTTTCATTATAGTAACTCATGATTCAGACTTTGTCGTTGAAGCATGTGATAGGTCTTGTTTCTTGCTTGAAGGAAATATACTAGAAATTGGTCCACCAGAGGAGATAAAACAAAAAATGATCTCTTCAGAGATGGAAGCAATAAAAAAAGAAACTGTGAGTGTTTCTGATTCTTTAAAGCGGGACCAAGCAACTTTTGACACTACAGAGAGACAAGATTCTGGATACTAAACATCTACTTTCTTTCCCACTTTTCTTTGTATTCTTTAAATATCGGTGTTTTAGTATACGTGTAAAGAGAATCTAATTGGGCAACATGCATTTCGTGATAATGATCATTTGCTATGTTTCCAAGTGTATCATAATAGCTTTTTTTATTTCCTGCATCATACTCTGGTAAGTAATGAATCAAAGAAGATAATCCTTCAAGGTATACTTTTTCTGCTTTTTTGTCATTTGAAATAAGATAATACTCTCTTAAACGGATTATAACAGTTATGAATCCATTAAGAACATAAGGCGGGGATTCTTTAGCATACTCTGGGTACCAGGTATAATACGTTCCTTGATCTTCTCTAATCACTTTAAGGCCGCCTTCTTTAACCTCAACTTCAAAAGCATTTAGACTTTTATCAATCATGTTCTTGTATTTCTCCTCTTTCGAATACAAATATGCAAATGAAAGTGCTTTTATTATAGTTGCTTGATTTAAAGAGCCAGTCCAGCCTGGTTTAAGGTCGTATGGTGGCCAAGGATAATTGTACACCCAGACTACAAAATTCCCGTTATCCCTGTATGTTGCATTCTCTAAAAGCCAGTCTGCAAGGTATAATCCTCTTTTTTTGTAAGACTCATCACTGGTAGTATGATATTCATAAAATGCTTCTAGGGATTTCATGGCAACGTTGTGGGGTGCAATCTGATATCCTATTTCCACCCCATCAACATTCCCATAGTAAGTTAGTGGTATATCTGCATCAACGATTGAATATTTTTTAGGAGGGATTATAGTTTGAGGAGAATTTATTTCATTTTTACTGGTAGTTTCTTTTGTTGTTGGAATAATACAACCTGACAAAAATATCGATAAAACAAATAATAATGCTATAGCCCTCATAATACTCCTCTTAAATCTATTACAAATTAATGACTTATTAAATTTTATTGATATCTACAAATACTTCCAAAAAAGATTTAATCCCATATAGATATCAAAATTAGATTAGATGGACAAAAGAACTTTTTATGATTTGCTTTCTGATGGTTACGATGCAAAATATTCTGATTCTTTAAATATAAAAATGAGAAAAGAAGAAGAAAAGATATTAATGACGTTGCCATTAGGTTTGACTTTGGACATTGGCTGTGGCACAGGATACCATTCAAGGATCTTAAAGAAGAATGGGCATATAGTTGTATGTGCAGATATTTCGTTTGAAATGATAAAGAAAGCAAAGGGCAATAATAATGGGAATTTTTTTTTAGTAGCAGATATGGAAAAACTTCCATTTAAGCGAAATACATTTGATAGTGCTGTATCTATATTTGGAGCTTTAAATCATGCCAATATTACTAATTTTAAGATGTCTTTAGACGAGTGTCTAAAAAGGGAGGGACATATCATTTTTACTGTAGGAAATATAAATAATATTCTTTGGATACTAAAATCCCTAAAACAAGGGAAAAATCCATTTAGGGCTATGAAAAAAAGAAAAGGTAAAATCTCTGTTTACCATGGGGGAAAGAAAATATCTGTTAGGATAAGATACTACTCAAGAGAGGAAATAGAAAGAATATTTAGTAATTATTCATTAAATATGGGGGCATTGTACCCAAAATTAACTTTTCTACCAATTATAAATAATTTTGGGAGATATATTGTTTGTATAGGGCGAAAATCTTTTTAATTATTTTTGATAGAATAATAGTTATGAAAATTGGATTTATTCAGATGAATATTGAGCTGCTTGATGTTAAAAAGAACGTTGATAATGCTATCAAACTTATTGAAAAAAATAATGCTTCCCTTATTGTTTTACCTGAACTTTTTAACACAGGCTACAATTTTAAAAGTAAGAATGAGGTACTAGATGTTTCAGAAAAAATACCTGACGGCTACACTACAAAAACATTAAAGAATTATACAGAGGATACAGATAAAACTCTAGTTTTTGGGATATCAGAGAAAACAGACAGAGGGTTGTATAATTCTCTGGCAATAGTTAGCAAAGGAAAATATATCGGAAAATACAGAAAAATTCATCTTTTTTTTGATGAAAAGGATTATTTTCTCCCCGGAGATCTAGGATTTAAAATATTTGAGATAGATGACATTAAAATAGGAACAATGATATGTTTTGACTGGTTTTTCCCGGAATCTACTAGAACTTTATCTCTTATGGGGGCTGATATATTATGTCATCCTGCAAATTTGGTCATGCCTTATTGCCCCGAAGCAATGAAAACTATATGCCTTCAAAATAGAGTATACTCAATTACCTCTAATAGAGTGGGCAAAGAAAGGGGATTAAAATTTATTGGCCAGAGCCAAATTGTAGGGCCAGATGGTAAAATTATTTTTAGAGCTTCGGAAGAAAAACAGGAGGCATATCAAGTAGAAATAGATCCATTAAAATCAAGGGATAAAAATCTTAATTCTAAAAACAATATATTTAGTGACAGAAGGCCAGAATTTTATGGAATAATTTAGGTAAATATTAAGACTCATGCAAAAAGTTTAAAAATATGTTAACTTTAACAAAGAAGGGATAAGATGATAGCATTTATACTCTGTGTTGTGCAACCTGGAACTGAAGAGGATGCAATTGAAAAAATTTCTAATATGAAGAACGTCATTGAAGTCCATGAACTTTATGGCGAATATGATATGATTGTTAAGGTTAACGTAAAAGAATTAGGCGAACTTGATATTCTCACCAGCTCAATTAGAAGAGTCCCCGGTGTACAAATGTCTTCTACAATGATCAAAAAATGAGCATTACAGTTCTTAGGATTGGCCACAGGCCCGAAAGGGACCATCGTATTACAACTCACGTAGCATTAGTTTCAAGAACCTTTGGAGCAGATTCTATCTCAATCTGGGAAAAAGATGAAAAAATAAAACGAAGTTTAGACAGCGTTTCTAAGAGGTGGGGTGGCGAGTTTTCTGTTTATTTTGAAACATATAAGCAGGCTTTCAAAAAATTCGATGGGATATCGGTGCACTTGACTATGTATGGAACCCCATTTGAGGAAAAGATTGACGAGATTAAAGACCTTATTTTCAATCAAAATAAAAATCTCATGATTGTAGTTGGGGCAGAAAAAGTTCCAAAAGATATTTACGAGTTATCTAGCTACAATCTTTCCGTTACAAATCAACCTCATTCTGAAATATCTGCACTTGCTCTTTTTTTAGATAGACTTCACGAGGGAAAAGAGATTAAAAAAGAATTTAAAAATGCAAAATTAAAAATTATTCCTTGTGAAAAAGGAAAAAATATTATTACTGAGGAACCTGTGAAGTAGCTGTGTCCTGCCACATTCTCTGTTCGTATTTCCATACGCCGTTTTCCTTTTTATAGAGCTCAACGAATGACTTTGTTTCAGATCCTTGATTGTTCTTTGCAATGATAACGCCTCTAGCTTCTGCGTCATCGCCTTGGATTGTAATTTGGCTTATATTTACAATTGTAATATTTGTTCCGTCAAATGCAGCTTTATTTAAAAGATTGGATATATCTTCTAACTTAATGTCGTATTTATCTTTAGAATTTTGAGATACCAGATCATAGTATGCATCAATATTTCTGGTATTGTAATACTCAACGTGTAATCTGACTGCTTCTTCAACTTTATTTTTGTCGTTTTCTTGCAAGTAAAAAAATCCAGCTATTGCAGCAATTATCAACACTAGTGCAACTGCTCCAACCATAGTTATTTTTTTCTTATCATTCAAAAATGATTTTTCTGTTTTAGTTGCGGTTGTTTTACTTTTTGTTTTTGTAGTAACGGCCTTATTAGATGCGGTCTTAGTAGTCTTAGTTATCTTTTTCTCAGCAACACTCTTCTTTTTCTTTGTAGCTATATTATCACCCTAACGTGAGAAAATTAAGTAAGTTTAAAAGACTTTTGTCAATAATTTATATATTCAACGCATTTTAGAGTCAATGAATTTCTGTATTTTATCGGATTCTCTTTCTCTAAAGCACAGTGGATCTTTATTATCCTTATAGAGTCCAATATTTTCTTCAAATGAATTTTTATTATTTATATAAAAAATCCCAAGTGGTAATTTTTCAGTTTCAATGGATCGCTTGAACGCTTCAATCCTATTGTGGGGGTCGTGTTTATCATCAAGGTAATATGTATTTTTTTTAAACCATTCAAATGTGTTTATTTTGTTAAACGATGGGCATTGCTGGAATATATCTATTATCGCATATCCTTTGTGGGCAATGGCTTTTTTTAGTATTTCTTTAGTTTGTTCAATATCCCCAACAAATGCACGGGCTACAAAAGAAGCATTTAATGCAATTGCTACGGCAATGGGATTGAAAGGTTCAAGGATAACACCTTCAACTTGTAGTGTAGTTTTAACGCCTAGCATTGTAGTGGGGGAAGCTTGTCCTTTAGTTAATCCGTAAACCATGTTATTGTGTATTATATTTGTGATATTTGGATTTCTTCTTATTGCATGGAGTATATGATTTCCACCTTCGCCATACATATCGCCGTCTCCACCTTCAGCTATTACGGTGAGATTTGGATTAATAGACTTTACTGCAGTTGCTATTGGAATGGCTCGTCCGTGTAATGTGTGAAAAGTATTTGTCTTAAAATAGTGGGGAGTTTTTGAGGATTGACCAATTCCCGAAATAACTGCAAGATTCTGAGGTTTTATTTGGAGTTCTGCAAATGTTTCTTTTAATATTCTTAATAATGTAAAGTTTCCACATCCAGGGCACCATGAAATATCAATATTTTGCAAATCAAAATCTTTAGCTTCCATTTTATTCCTCCAGAATATCTTTTATTCTTGTAGTAACCTCTTCAACAGAAAATGGCCTACCGTCATATTTTAATATCTTATCTTTAATCTCAAAACCTGTCTCTCGTTTTATGAGGGTTGCAAATTGTCCTGAGGCATTATTTTCTATAGCAATAACTTTCTTGGCATTAATTAGATATCCCATAACTTCTCTTGGCAGAGGATATACCTGTTTGAAATATAAAAATCCAAGTTTGGGTTCTCTCAATTGTTTTAGTGACTCTTCTACAATGTTCCTTGTCGAGCCCCATCCTATCAAAAGATATTTGTATGCTTTTCCACCAAGGAGTTCAGGGTAAATGACTTCATTTTTGATTTGATTAAGTTTTTCATTGAATCTTTTCTCAACCATCTTTTTTCTCAGAATTGCATTTTCAGTAGTATGCCCTGTCTCATCATGTTCATTTCCAGTTTGTATCACAAGCCCTTCTCCGAACCCAGGTAGGCCTCTAGGTGATACTCCTGTTTTTGTAAATTGATATCTTTTATAGCCCTCTTTTGTCTGTGTTACATATCTTTTTATCTCATATTTTTTATGATCCAAAGATGGTATATTATACTGGGAATCCAATAAATATTGATCTGTTAGTATAAAAACAGGTATCTGGTATTTATCTGCGAAAGAAAAGGCATATTTTGATAAATAATAACAGTCTTCGATACTACCGGGCGACAATATTATTCGTGCAAAATCTCCATGGCCAGCATATAAAGCGAGATCAAGGTCACCTTGTTCAGTTCTTGTTGGGAGACCTGTGGCTGGTCCGGGTCTTTGCCCTATATGGATAACTACGGGAGTTTCAGCCATCCCTGCCAAGCTTACTCCTTCTTCCATCAAAGCAAACCCTCCTCCGGATGTTGTAATCATCCCTCTCCCACCGGCGTACCAAGATCCAATGGCCATATTAATGGCACTTATCTCATCTTCTGATTGTTCAGCAACCACTTCAAATTCCTTTGAGTATGTAGACATAAAAGAAAGAATTCCAGTAGCAGGTGACATTGGGTATCCAGAAATAAAGTTGCATCCTCCAGCGAGAGCTCCAAGTGCAACTGCATCTTTACCTGAAATTAGTATATCTTTGCTTATATCTCTTGATAGTTCCTCACTTTTTTTCACTTTTATAGTGACTCCAGATTCGATTATCTTTTTGGCCAATTCAAATCCTTCACTTGCGGCTTCAAGGTTTTTGTTTATTATTAACTCTCCTTTCTTTTCAAAAAATTTTGTAATAAAATTTCGGAACTCATATTCTGAAACATTAAGCATTCCACATATTACACCTGTAATAACAGTGTTACTATAAACGCTACTTCCTATCTTCTTAGTAATTCTTGACAAAGGGATGTCGATGACTTTTTGGATATCCCCTATAATCTCTTTATCTCCAAATATTATTGTATTGTCTGAGATTCTATCTTTTAAATGATCTAAGGATTTGTTACTCAATGCAAATAATAAATCGATTCTATCAACATACGCTCTAATGGGTTTTTGGGACACTCTAATCTCTGTAGAGTTTGATCCGCCCCTAACTCTTGACATATATTCTTTTACGGCAAATATATTGTATCTTGAATCCTTGAGTATTTTTGTTAATATATCTTCTGTAGTTTCTATACCTTGTCCAGCTTCACCACAAAGAACAATAGAAATATCTTCCATTCTCTATCCTCCTACTTATAAATTGAAAATCCTTGATATGATATTATGTTATTTTTCCTATCTTCTAATATGTATAATTTTTGTATATATATAAGTTTACTTGGTAATTATATTGGAATATTTTGAGCATTTCTAATACTTTGTAGAATATTTTAAAAGATAGAATTATATTTCTCAGCCTACATGCTTTTAATCATGGTATCTATTCATAAAAACAAATTTATCTGCTGTCAATCTTTCAGGTCTTTCTTTTTCAACTTCTTTCTGATTCTCATTCATCAGCGGATTCATTTGTGAAGAATGTTTTCCCACAATAACAAGGGTAATGACATTCATTTCATCAGGTATTCCCAGAATCTCTCTAGTTTTTTTAGGACTATATCCAGCAATTGGATGGGCAACTAACCCAAGTTCAGTAGCCCTTAAAATAATGAAAGCAGTTGCCATCCCCATGTCAAATAAATAGTACTCTCTATCTTTTATTAAACAATCATTTTCTTTTTTAGAAAATACAACTATAATCATGGAGGCAGCTCTTGCCCAGTCGTTCCCAGTTGAAAGTACAGAATGCATGTTTTTTAGAACTGTAGGATCTGTAACGAATATGTATCGCCATGGCTGATTATTAAAACACGAAGGGGAAAGTCTCGCGCTCTCTGCTAGAGATTTAATAATATCTGGAGTTATTTCGACGGGTTCTAAGGATCTATAAGCTCTTCTTTCAAATATAGCTTTATTGACATCCATATTCCCTTTAATATCTACATTCCTTTTTAAGATATATTGTGTTAGGATATAAGGTAATGGATATTATAAGAATAGTGCAAAACTAAATATCAAATTATTATTTACCTTTCTCTACAATCCTAACATCTTCATCTATGTCATTATTGGAGTCTAAATTGTAAAAATCTTCGTTATCCGGAGCAGTCATAAAAAAGTCATGTGTATAGTCAATATGTACCTCTTGATCATGGATCTTTAATTCAAGTACATGCCCACCTGCTTTTTTGTCTTCTGTTAAAAAATGAAAATGATATTCGGGTACATTCATATCTCCAACATATTTAGGTATTCTAAAACCTACTAAGGTTCCCTTCACATTATTAAATTCAAAAAATTTTTGATCTTCTATGGCTTTGACTAATGGTGGGTAGGGTTTTTCTTGTTTGGGTACACTCCGTGTCTTTATATAATCAAAATTACCTTCCACTAATATTAGATAAAATACATTATGCGTAGGAATGTTATTGTCAATGTATTCTGTGAATTGATTGTAATTTAAGGTCTCATTTATTTTAATCGATTTATCTATATCAAAAAATGTAACTATTGCAAAAGGAGTTCTCTCATTATATTCAATTGGGTATGCTATTCCATCTACCTTAACTTGATAGAATTTTCCATTAACTTGTATCATTTCCCCATCCAAAGAGTTTATTGTTCCAAGGCCATAATTACCATGACTTTTAAGTTCACCAAAAGTCATGTCGCCGTCATAAATCCCTTCTAAAAGAGCTTCGATTGTTGAGTACTGGTACAGTATATCTCTATTTTCTAAATTGTTGTTTTTAATTTGATTTACACAACATAAAGTTGAGATTATAAGAATTAATGTAAAACTTAATACTAATGATTTATTTTTCATAGTCCTCCTCGATAAAAAAATTAATTATAATATTTTTGATATAAATGCCTGAGTTCTTGGATTCTGAGGATTTTCGAATATTTCTTTTGGTTCATTTTCTTCAATAATATAGCCCTCATCCATAAATATGACTCTATCTGCAACTTCTTTTGCAAATCCCATCTCGTGAGTAACAACAATCATAGTCATTCCCATCTTTGCAAGTTCTTTCATGGTTTCAAGAACGCCTTTTACAAGTTCTGGGTCCAAGGCAGATGTTACTTCATCAAATAGCATAACATCTGGATTCATGGCAAGAGCCCTAGCAATTGCAACTCGTTGTTGTTGGCCACCAGAAAGTTCATGGGGATATGAATTGTATTTTTCATCAAGACCTACTTTTTTTAATAGTTCCAAAGCTTCTTTCTTTGCCTGATCTTTAGGAATCCTTTTTACTTTAAGCGGTGAAAGAATAATATTGTCTAACACCCTCATGTGAGGGAATAAGTTAAACTGTTGAAAAACCATGCCGACCTTTGTTCTTAATTTATGAACATCCATATCTGGAGAATAAATATCCATTCCGTCTACTAGGATTTCTCCTTCTTCTATCTTTTCTAACCTGTTAATGCAACGAATCAATGTACTTTTTCCAGAGCCTGAAGGCCCAAGAACAACTAAGACTTCACCTTTCTTTATTTCAAGATTAATATCTTTCAAAACTACTAGATCCCCAAAAGATTTCTTAACATGGGTCATTTTTATTATGGGGTGTCCATTTGAGTTGTTAGTGATAGGTGCTGATTTTTTTCTGATAGTTTTATTTTTAATCAAGGATTTCCCACCTCTTTTCAATGTATTGAACTGCACGTGATAGTGGAATAGTTATGCAAAGATAGATTAGAGCAACACCCAAAAGTGGTGTCCAGGCATCATAAGTTCTTGAATAGACTATCATACCTCTTCTTAAAAGTTCAGATATGGCTATAACTGAAACAAGTGAAGAGTCTTTTAATAATGCAATAAATTCATTACCCAAAGCAGGAAGTATATTCCTAGTTGCTTGGGGCAGTATTACGTACCTCATCGTCTGCATATAATTTAATCCCAGAGAAATTGAGGCTTCTGTCTGTCCTTTTTTAATTGACTTGATTCCTGCTTTGAATATCTCAGCGATATAAGCTCCACTATTAATGGATAAAGCCAGGATACCCGAAGTATACTGGTCAAGATTTAATCCTAAAGCAGGCAATCCATAGTAAACTATCATTATTTGGACCAAAAGTGGTGTTCCTCGAATAAATTCCACATAAAGTGCTGAAGGCACACTGAAAATCTTGTAATGGGATATCCTTGCAATACCCATAAAAAGTCCAATTAAAGTACCTATGGCTACAGAGAATGCAGTCAGTTGTATTGTTATGGCTGCACCCCTGAGTAATTCAGGCAATATTCTTACAAATAAATCAATTTGAAATCCAAGTCCTACCACTTTGGTCACCTTTTTTTGTTTATTCTTCAGACCAGTTAACTATGTATTGATTGTATATTTGGTCGTATGTTCCATTTTCTTTTAGCTTTTTGAGTGCTGCGTTTACTTTCAAAAGTAGATCTTCATTCTCTTTTGGAATTGCAATTCCGTATTGCTCTACTGTCAATAAACTGCCGACAACTTTGAATGATGTAGGGTCGCTTGCAATAATAGGTTTGTTAACAACGTCATCATTAATTACTGCGTCTACTTTTCCATTTTTCATATCTAGAAAAGCGTCTGGTGCGTGAGCGTATCTCTTAATTTCTTTTACATTCTTCAGTTCAGATGCGTATAGATCACCTGTAGTTCCAAGCTGGACGCCGACTATTGCTCCATTTAAATCATTAACAGTTTGTTTGTTACTGTTAATTGGAACAGCCATGCTTAATCCTGCATCAAAGTAAGGATTCGAGAAGTTGACTGTTTTCTTTCTATCTTCAGTAATGGTCATTGCTGACATTGCTACATCAAATTTACCTGCATTTAACGATGCAATAATTGATGCAAAGTCAGTATCTACAAATTTTGGTTTAAGTCCTAGTTCTTTAGCTAATGCTTCACCTAAAGCAATATCAAAACCGTAGAAACTATCATCTGCCTTTCTTATTTCAAAAGGTGGATATTGCGCCTCAGTTCCGATAGTAAGGTATCCTTCTTCTACTAATTTTTTACTTTTTGTACCGGTACATCCGCTGGCTGCAACAACAGCCAATATCAAGAGTAATACAATGCTTATTTGTCCTATTCTTTTCATCCCTAATACCTCCGTTTCGTACTTCCATGAGGAAGTATGTAAAAAAGTAATAGCAATAACTAATAAATGTTTCCCTTTTTGGATTTAATAATACATAATATTACGAAATTCGTAAGTCAAATTATTAAAACAAAAATAAGAAAATTAACAAAAAAGAACAAGATTATAATCTATTTCCACAATTAACACAAAATGAAGTATCTGTCTTGTTTTGATATCCACATTTATTACAAAACTTAGCGCCATATTCGGGATTTGAATTCTTTGTGCTTTGAGTCGAGCCCATGGGTGCTCCATTAGTTGTTACATTTTGTTGTTGATTAACAGAAACATTAATTCTACTTTTATCTTTGTCTGGAGATATTGCGCCACCTATAATGCAGATAATAGCACCGAGCCAACCTAAATAAAACCCAATTCCTAAAAATCCAAATATTAAAGCTCCAGCATAAAGAAAGCCTGCTATTGTTAATACTATCATTCCACCAGGGCCCGCTATCGAGCCACCTGCTTTCTTAATAATTGCAAGTAAACCGCCTATGGTAAGTAATAGAAATCCTGCAACTATTAACGCTAAAATCATAGCAGCCATGCCGTAAGATGGATTTACTTGAAGCAGAAAGTTTTGCATTACCGAATTATCAGTAAAATTCATCAGCACTGCAACTGTTATCTGAAAAGTTGAGTATAAGCCATCGACAAAATAAGAAAATGGCAAAAAAGCAGCTACAATTAGTATAATGCCCCCTATTAAACTTATAATACGTCCTTTATTCATGCATAAATCTTTAATTCTAATTTTATATACTTTTCTATTTATCCCTTTCTTTTTTCTATTTTTTTCCTTACTAATTTAAATTTCTCAATTGTTATAGGGGCATTCTTAAAGACAATAGATAACTCTTCAAAATCATCCACGCAAACTATGTCTTTAGGGGAAAAACTATCGATATCGCCCTTCAATTTTTTCAATTTCGCAACACGGGATTCGAAAGGTTCTTTAACCATTATTATCCTCTTTGATTTGTTAAATACAAATCATGATTAATATATGGAATAATAGCTATTTATTCTTTTTGATAGGGTTCGATGTGCACGGTAATGATTGTTTCATGCCCTAGAAAATTTCTTATTTCTCCTTCGACCCTATCAGAAATTTGATGAGCTTCAACAATATTCAATGATTTCTCAACTAGAATATGAATACTCATAGAATAATAATGCCCTATATGCCTTATTCTTAATTTATGGAAATCTTCAACCCCATTTACATTAGAAATTACATCTAATAATCCTTTTTTCTTTTCTTCATCTACTGAAGTTTCAATTAACTCATTCACACTATCGCGTAGTATTTCAATTGCAACTTTAATAATTAGGGCACTTACAAAAATAGCTGCAATCGGATCCAAGATTCGCCATTTTTCCCCTAAAAAAATGGCTCCGCCAATACCAATCATAGTACCTATTGAAGAGAAGGCATCAGATCTGTGATGCCATGCATTTGCAATAATTAATGAACTGTTTATAGCCCTCCCAACATTTACCGTATATCTATACATTGATTCTTTAACAATAATAGATATTACCGCAGCGTATAATGCAATAAATTCCGGTTTTGGTATTATTTCGCCTTGTAAAGATCTCAGAAGTTTTTCCCCACCTGAAAACACAATAAACAAAGCCACAAGTATAAGCATTATCCCTACAATTGCTGTCGATAAAGTTTCTATTTTGCCGTGTCCATAATTATGAGAATCATCTACAGGTTTTTTTACATATTGGAAACCTAACAGTACAACAATATCAGAAGCCGTATCAGAAATAGAGTGTATCGAATCTGCTATCATTGCAGTACTTTGGCCCAAGATACCAGCAATAAACTTGAAGATAGTTAAAACTATATTTACAAAAAGCCCAATATAGGTAACTTTTACACCTTTCTCTGACCGTTCCAGAGTAGATAAAGCTTCTTGCATATATAATAATCTAATAATTGTTTTAAATATTTGTTGCTATTCAAGCATCTATACAATAATCAGTGATAAGTAAATTGGCCTATAATATATTATAATTAATTATTTATTTTCTTTCTTTATAATTTGATAAGAATGAAGAAAATCTTAATTATATTGTTATTCACACTTAGTTTAATTATATCTTTTGGAGAAATAGCTTATGCAACTTCGTACCATATTTATCCAGGTGATGATCTAGCGAATACAATTACCAATAATACTTGTAGTTGGGACATTGTATATATCCATGAGGGCATTCATACTTTAACTGCAGATGTCAATATTTCAGGAAAAAGCCTTCCAATAGTTGGGGATGGATCTGACAAAACTATAATTCTGCTCGAAGACCATGTATTTAGGATATATAAAACTCAAAATAATGCAAATCCTATGATATTTACCATTTCTGGAATCACTTTTAAAAATGCAAAGACATACGAGAGTATTATTTTTGAGAATTACGTTCCTAATCATTCCATTAATTTAGTACTATCTGATTGTAAATTCGAAAATTTAGGGGATATTTCATTTATCTCTGCTGTATATCCAATTAGAGATTATAAAATGACAATAAATAGGTGTGATATTTATTATGGGGAGAGTTCGCCTCCTGAAATAGAGGCCTCATCAGAAAATGAAATAAAATCTATCTATAAATCGATGGAAATAACAATAATTGATTCAAATTTTGTTAATTCAAGTTCTCTAACCGCTTATTCTTTTTCCCCAGAGAGCACTATCGATATTAAAGTAGAAAATTCTTTGTTCCTTGACAATAATACGGGCATCCAAGTTTTTGGTCCAGTAGATCTATACTTTAGAAATAACCTTGTTAATAATAATGAAAAAGGAATTTTATTTGATTCGACCAATTCTAAAGGTATTTTGATAAATAATACTATCGATTCAAATGGCGGCTCTAGAGGATTTGGAATTTATAATAAAGGGACGATTGACATTCAAAATAATATTATTTCAAATAATAATTATGGAATTTATAACGAAGGTCGGATTACTTATGCTAGTAACATGTTATGGGCAAATAAAATAAATCATGGTATCTCTGAACTTGATTTTTTTGTTTTTAATCCGTCATACATAATCGGGCCTAATGGTCCTTACTACCTTGACGAACAAAGTAAAGCAATAGATTCAGGTTCAGATACTTCATCTTTTTTTAAGTTAAATCACAAAACAACAAATGTCAATGAAAACTTTGACGGAGGTATAGTTGATTTGGGGTATCACTACAAATCTAGGTACAAGGCTTCTATATTTTCTCGTATAATTGATATCTTATTCAAAAAATTGTGACATTTAACTTTAATTTAGATAGTTTTATAATTATTCAAAGGCGAAAAAAATCATGGATGATTTATATAAGCGAGGATTATCCTTAGAATATTTTACAGTTTTGTACAATATACTAGAGGCATTTTTCTCAATAATTTTTGGAAGTCTTTCAAATAGTATTGCCTTGATAGGATTTGGCCTTGATAGCATCGTTGAATCATTATCCGGAATTATTTTAATTTGGAGATTAAAAAAACATGGTTTTGTAGATGCAGATGAAGAGTTAAATATAGAAAAAAAAGCGACCAAACTAGTAGGATTGACTTTTTTTATCCTAAGTTTTTATGTTTTAGTAGAGTCAATAAGAAAACTCCTCGTTGTGGAAAAACCTGATCCATCAATAGCCGGAATAATTATTGCAATAGCCTCACTATTGATAATGCCCTTGCTGTTTTATCAGAAAAACTCTATTGGAAAAAAGATAGGTAGCAAAGCGCTTGTTGCAGATTCAAAAGAAACACTCGCCTGTGCTTTCTTATCTCTACCTCTTTTTTTAGGCCTAACATTGAATTATTTATTTGGTTTCTGGCAGGCAGATCCAGTAGTGGGCATAATAATCTTTATATTTCTTTTAAAAGAAGGAATTGAAATTATAAAGGGGTCCGATAAGGATTAATATCAGTATTTATTGGTGATTAATATGAAACCCTTACCTGAAAGTTACATACGAAAAATGGCAGACGAATCAACTTTAAAATTTCTTGATTTATGGAATAAATTATCAGAAGAGACATTTGACTATCCAATTGAGATAATGATGGGAGATAGAAAGGACAATCCTGAATTAAAACATATTCAGGGGGAACTTAACAGCGCGTATCCTGTAGTGTTTGGTGGAAAGGTAGTTTTACCAATATGGCTTGAAAATCCAAAATCTTTTGATCCGTTAATAATAACTCATGAAATAGGACATTGGATTTTAATGATTAAGGGATTCAAAGGATTGGTAAATAAATACAATAGACAAACTGGCATTGATATTAATATGAATTCTTTAGCTCATCACATTCCCCTTTACAAACTTCAGAGAGAACTTGGACATGATCCGCAAAAATTAATTGATACAAGGGCAAAGACAAATTTAAATAATTTAACTAAAGGCCCCGAGATAATGTTGGGAGACCGATGGGCTGAGTTTGCACTTTTTTTCGCTGATGATACCTTAAACTGTTCGGAAGAAATAAAAAATGATCTTATAGAAGTACTTCAAGAAGACTTTCCCGTTACATTCTCTTTTTTAGAAAAAATACTAAATTTAGTATCTAAGCATGACCTCAATGACCCCAAGTCAAACCTTACGTTCTTAAAAAACTTAGTTAACACTATTTATTTAGGTGAAGGGTGGAAAGTAATCGATGAAACAATAGAATTAAGAGAAATGATAAAAGAATGTAATCAAAAGAACTAATCTACTTATATTTTATTTTTAAGCCTAGTACAATTAATACGAGGAATAGCGATATCCCATTTGCTAAAATAATGGGAAGATCTTTTTTGTATAGCCCATATATTAGCCATAAAAATATCCCTGCAGATAGAAAAGTCCACATCCAGAAAGATATATCTCTTGTTTCTTTTAATCTAATAGTCTTAATGACTTGAGGTAACGATGAGACAGTAGTAAGGAACGCGGCTGTTAGGCCAATAATCGTAATAATTTCCATACATTGTAGAATATATATTTAAATCATATGTCTTTCGGTAACTTTATTATTTTTGATGCAATTTGTCAAAAAACTTAATAAACTTTATTTATAAAAATAGATTAGGGATTATAATGATTCATCCAATTGATAATAGATATGGTTCTCTTGAAATGAGAAGAATATTTGATGAGGAGGAGAGATTAAATAAGATGCTTCTAGTTGAAGGGGCAATAGCAAAAGCTCATTCCGAATTAGGCCATATACCGAAAGAAGCAGGTAACGAGATTTTCAAGAAAGCAAATACAAAATATGTCTCCCTTGAAAGAATGAAGCAGATAGAATCAGAAATAAATCATGATATAATGGCATTAGTCCTCTCACTTTCCGAGCAATGTGGGGAGCATGGGAAGTATGTACATCTAGGCGCAACTTCTAATGATATCAATGATTCTGCAACTGCCCTCCAATTTGTTGAGGCCTTTAAGATTGTTTTTGCTGATTTAAATAAACTTGAAGACATACTTATCGGATTATCCAAAAAATATCGCAATACAGTTTGTGTGGGAAGAACTCATGGACAACATGCCATCCCAACTACGTATGGGATGAAATTTGCTCTTTTTTTAGATGAGATAAGAAGGGCTAGAGATAGGCTCGAATTTTCATATAGTAATGTTTCTGGTAAGATATCCGGGGCCGTTGGAACGATGGCTTCGTACAAAGATGGTCCTGAACTTCAGAGAAAAGTTGGGGATATACTTGGTATTAAAATGGCCAAAATATCAAATCAGGTTGTATCTAGGGACACATATGCAGATGTTATGTTCTCTTTAGCTTCTTTGGCTTCAACTTTAGATAAACTAGCTTTGGAAATAAGAAATCTTCAAAGAACAGAAATAATGGAAATTGCAGAAGGATTTGGTAAGAAACAAGTTGGCTCTTCAACTATGCCGAACAAAAAAAATCCGGTAACATGTGAAAAAATATGTGGTCTTGCAAGAGTGGTATACTCTAATGTATTTCCCGCAATACTCAATAATCCCTTATGGCATGAAAGAGATCTTACAAACTCCTCATGCGAGAGGGTTATTCACCCTGAATCATTTATATTATTGGATGAGATGCTTAAGGGCACTATCAAAGTTTTATCTAATCTGGTATTTTACGAGTCAAATGTAAAAAAGAACTTAGAGCTTACAGGGTATTCAAATTTGGCAGAGGTTCTAATGCTTAAATTAGTTGAGAAAGGTATGGGAAGACAGGATGCGCATGAGACAATGAGGGTAGTCTCTATGAAAGAAGGAAGATTCATTGACAATGTTAAGAAAGATGATAAGATAAGAGAACTATTATCTGAATCTGAAATAAATGATGCTTTAAATCCTGAAAAATATATTGGGTATGCTAAAGAGATAGTGGATGATGTCATTGGAAAATAATCTTTCTTTTGAGATACTATATGAAGATGGGCATAGGCTCGGTAAGGTAAATTTAGATGATCGTATAGAGAATACACCTTACATTCTTCTAAATAATAAGGACTATTTTCAATTTGGCAGTATAACTATTGAAAAGCCTCTCTCTCACCTTGTCGCTGAAACTTATAAAAGAGGTAAGTATGACCTTTCTACAGTTCCACTTGTGCAAATACCTTTTGACTTGCCAATAAAAGAAGCAAAAATATTATCTAGCTTGAATATATCAATAATCAAAGAAGAAAAAGGAGATTGCCTTCCGATTTATCTTACAAAATATAGGGAAATAAATCAGGAACTTTTTGAGTTAATACCAAAAAAATCTATTTATTTTTTCAAAAGAATAGCTGACGAGAGAATTCTTCTTGATTTCTACTTTAAATTAAAAGAGAAATATCCTTCTTCTATTTTTTTCATCGATTCAACAAATTATGAAATTCCAATATTTCTCTTTTTAGGGTTTGACTTATTCTTAGCCGAAGAAAACAATGAACGTTTTTTTAAAGAATATCTTTCAAATCCTTTGCCAGAATTAGTAGAGATGTACTCAAATGGGTCCGTTAATTCTAGAAGATTATTGAGAATTCTCTACAAAGAGTTTTATAATTCTTTTGAAGTTCATTTGAGAAGGGAATTTAAGAGGTCTTACTATATTGATGATATTTCTTTAGATAGGCCGCAGGTAGTGAGATGGAGAAAAGAAGTAGAGCAATATTATAGCTCCCCAACAAGTATAATATTATTGCTTCCCTGCAGTGCAAAAAAACCTTACCGAGTTTCTAAATCTCATACAAAAATTATTTCATTCCTAAGAGATATTCTAAAGGATAAATATTCTAATTTATCTCAGTTAATTCTCACATCACCATTGGGTGTAGTTCCTAGGGAACTTGAAGACTATGCAGACTACGATATCCCTGTGACCGGGCACTGGAATCAAGAAGAATTAGATTCTCTTTCTGGATTACTTTGTTCATTACTAAATAAATGTAATAATCCAGTTGTAATCGCACATTTTGGAGAGAATAGTCCTTATTTAAAGGCACTCGAGAAACTGCCGTTTGAAATCCGATATACTCATGGGTCGCTTGATGAATTAAAAAGTATTCTTGATACCAATAGAGCTCTTTGGGATAAAGAGCCCCTTAATGAATATAAAACTAAAGCACAAAAAATGTTTTCATTTCAATTCAAAAAAGAATTTGATCTACCTTTTAATTATATAGAAAGAAGAAAAACTACTGATTTAACTTGTAATAAAAAGATTATAGGTATTTTCCAGAATAAAATTAAAGTGAATGTTAATGGCGGCGAATTAATAAAAGATTCCTTGTGGGTAAATATTGATTTTGATTTAAGAGGGGATATCTTTTCTAAAGGCATCATAAGTAGTTCTGAGAATATCCGCCCGGGGGATGATGTTATAGTTCAAAAAAACAATAAATGTATCGGTGTGGGTGAGGCAGTAGTTTCTGGAGACATGATGAAAAAGTTGAATAGAGGAAAAGTTGTTAAAATTAGGGCGAGAGGATAAGATTGAGCCACGTTATAAACTTAAGATCAAATAAGAGAATTGAAGCAATTGAAATAACAGAAGAAATAAAAGAAGTTATTTCTAAATCAAATTTCTCTTCAGGTGTGGCTTTTATTTACTCCCCCCATACTACTTCGGGGATAATGATTAATGAAAGTTACGACCCTTCAGTGGCGGAAGACATTAACTCTTTTCTCTCAAAATTAGCACCAAAGGACAGAGATTATAAACATCTTGAAGGGAATTCAGACGCCCACATAAAAAGTTCTATAATTGGCCCATCCAAAACTATCCTCATTGAAAATGAAAAGCTTGTTCTTGGAACGTGGCAAGGGATTTTTTTCATGGAATTTGATGGTCCAAGATCAAGGAACGTATATGTTAAATTGATTAAGAGTTGATTTCATGCTTCAAACTGCTTTTAATGCCGCAAGAGCATCTGGGGAGATTCTCAAAAAATATTACAGAAATGATTGTGGCATATACAAAAAAGGAGATTTTGACATAGTGACAGATGCAGATTATGAATCTGAAAAGAAAGCCATCGAAATAATTAGCCAAAAATTTCCAGAACATTCATTTTTATGCGAAGAATGCGGATTCTCCGGAAACGAGGATGCGGAGTATAAATGGCTAGTTGATGCACTTGATGGGACAATTAACTTTTCTAGATGCGTTCCATTATTCTCTTTTTCAATTGCTTTATTAAAGAACGAGATTCCTATCCTTTCGGTAATATATAACCCAATAACTGAAGACCTTTATTATGCAGAAAAAGGAAAAGGTGCTTACCTCAATGAAAAAAAACTCTTTATTTCTAAAAACATTAATCTCAAAGATTCAATAATTGTCAGCGATTTAACAAAAGATAGGAATTTTCACGAAGAATTTTTTAAGATGATGCAGTCATTATCGAAAGAGGTTTTAGGAATTCGTTTAACTCAATCTACTTCTATAAATCTTGCATTTGTTGCAGAAGGAAGGTATGACATTTTTATTAAAAATATAATTAAGTATTATGATGCGATTGCTGGAGCCTTAATATGTGAAGAAGCAGGAGGCACTATTGTTGATTTCTCAGGAAACAGAATTTCCAAATCTTCCAAGGGAATTATAGTCTCAAACAGCGCGTTAACTAATAAAATATTAGAGATAATTTAGTCACTTTAAGAATATTTCATGTTTTTATCTAACAGCTCAATTGCTTCTAGGACTTTATTTATATGCGCCCACATCTTGATCTGTTCCCATAGTTCTATTAGATTATCTGCATATCCAGAAAATCTATAGTACATATGCTCTCTATTCCATATATTTGATACAATTCCTTCTTTGTTAATTAGAAATGTCATTGGTAGGATTTTTTTAGCGCCCTCTTTATCCAAGAAAACTACACCGTATTCTTCTGATACATTGTAGTCCGCATCACTTAGTAATAATATATTACTAATATTATGTTCTAAGCAGAACTTACTAATCTCTTTTTCTGTCACGGGCCCAATTCCGATCAATTTAGCTTTTAAATCCCTAAACTCGTCTTCCACCTTCGAGTAGTAAAGTATCTCCGAATTATCAGATTTGAGACTACTTTTATCAAAGAAGAAAAGAACTATCCATTTACTTTTTAATTCTTTTAAACAGAGCTTTTTCTGGTCTTTATCTTTTAAACAGAAATTTATAGCCTGCTCGCCTTCTAAATTTTTTTCATATGGCATGATTAATTTTATAATTTCTTTTTATTTATTTCTTTTGTAAATATAATCTAATATATTCTATGGATTAGTGCATAAAATATATAAACAGTTTTTCAAGACGAGTTTTATACAAAAAAGTGAGTAAAATGATGCTTAAAATCGGATTGCCCAAAGGTAGCCTACAAGAGTCTACCCTTAACATGTTTAAAAAAGCAGGATATTCTATTAATATTTCTTCAAGGTCATATAAACCATCGATTGATGATACAAATATCGAATGTTTGTTGATTAGAGCACAAGAGATACCAAGATACGTGGAAAAAGGGATAATCGATATCGGTTTAACAGGAATGGACTGGGTAGTTGAAAATAATGCCGATATTGTGAATGTAGGAAAACTTGTTTACGCCAAGCAAGGATTAAAACCCGTGAGATGGGTGTTAGCTGTTTCTGAATCCTCCAAGATAAAAACACCTCAAGACCTAAATGGGAAAAGAATCGCAACTGAAGTAGTCAATATAACAAAGAAATATTTAGAACAGAAAGGCATAGACGCATCAGTTGAATTTTCTTGGGGCGCAACTGAAGTAAAAGTTCCGGAACTTGTTGATGCAATAGTGGAGCTTACTGAGACAGGATCATCACTTAAAGCTCACAATCTTAAGGTTCTTGACACTATCCTGGAATCTACAACAGTACTAATAAGCAATAAAGAATCCTGGAAAAGTAGTTGGAAAAGGAAAAAAACTGAGGATCTTTTCATGCTCCTAAAAGGTGCATTGGCAGCAGAATCAATGGTCGGGGTAAAAATGAACGTACAAAAAGCAAATCTTGAAGAGGTAATCTCTGTTTTACCTGCCTTGAGAAAGCCCACTGTATCTAATCTGAGTTCTGACGGATGGGTTGCAGTTGAAACAATTGTCGACGAAAAAATAATTAGAGACTTAATACCGAAACTAAAAAGCGCAGGCGCAGAAGGGATAATAGAATATCCTTTAAATAAAGTTATATATTAAAAAAATTATCTGGGCATCTCTTTTCTTATGGGCCTAATTGATTCTTGCGAAGGCCTTGTTATTGGCTGTTGAGACGGTCTAGAAATTTTTCCTTTTAGATTGAATTTTCTACCTCCGCCTCCACCTTTTCCCCTAATTAGGATAATCAATAATATTGCAACAATAATTGCAAGAGCTATTTCAATTATCGTATGGATGGAAAATGTAGTTATACTTTCTCCTCCAGAACCTGAAACTCCTCCAAGAATTCCTCCAAGAGGTCTATTGGCCGCTTTTATGGCATCTTCACATAATTGAACTGCTTGACAGTCATTGATTTCTGTGTAAAGAGTCTTTGCTTCAGAATAATAAGTTATTGCATTTTTTAGGTCACCGGAGAAAAATCTATTTTGACCTTGCATGAACTTATCATTTGCTTCCATCCTTTTTATTAACTTGTCGATTTCTTGTACAACTAGTATGTTGTTATTATCTTGGTAAATCACTTTTGCTTGGTCTAATGAAATCTTTGCATTCTCATAATCACATGCGTCATAATAAAGTCTTCCTTGATCATAGTAGTTTTTACCGACATTTTTGACTGTTACAGTAATATCTCGGAATAAATCATAATCAGCGCCATATTTATCGGCATATGCAAGTCTTACCCTTATCACTTGATTTCCTATAGGGGCTTCGTATGAAGCCCTAATATATAGTGACCCTGTTATTTGTGCGCCTGGTTGAAGGACACTTTGACTTACTGGAGGGTCAATTATCCCTTTAACCATAGGGGTATCTTGGGTAACGGTCATCTTAAGATTATATGCAGATTCAGTGTTGTTAATATTCGTAATCCTAAATGGGATATTTGGTAGATAAGGCACTACTAGTTCGACTTCACAAACCCCTTGTTCAATATCTATTTGATATTTGTCAAATTCTAGAGTGATCAAAGGATCATTTCTTTTAATTTTAATAGTAGAAAAGACAGTCAATAGAGATGGTTCGCAACCTTCTCTACATCCACCTATTCCAGTTGCCACAACTACTGGAACTAAATATTCTCCACTTAATGCTTTTGTTGTAACTTTTATTGTTAGTATAACAGACTGTTCTTGGTCTGGGTCCATTCTGACAGGGAACAATTTTTTGCCTTCAACAATCTGGAAAGCAGCTTTTGCTTCTTTAGTCATTGAATCTTCATCGATATATGCAAGTGTATCCCACATCACATCATTAACAGTATTTTTTACTTTTACAGTAATTTTAATTTCTTGATTTGGAGTTGCTTCTGTTGGATAATCAAGTGCAACTTCGGGTAGTAAATTTTTTGTTTCCTCCTCTTGAGCGCCAATATAGGTCCCAAAAGTAGATAATAGTATTAATAATATGAAAAGACTACTTATTGATTTGTTCATACTATATAAATAAGTAGTAAATTTCTTTATAAACGTTTTGTATTTAATGTAATTGTGGTTACATATTTACAATATTGTATATATTGGCGTATCTAAAAAGTTTTAAATAGTATTGAATAAGTATTCTATGGTGATAAAAGTGGTATCTAACCTTCAAGAGCAACTGAAAGTTCAAAAGATGAACATTGAAGAAAGAATGTCAAAGATTGATAAAAAGATAGCTATCGGCAGTGGTAAGGGTGGAGTTGGAAAGTCCGTTGTAACTTCTTTAATTGCATCTTATCTGGCCAAACAGGGAAAAAATGTAGGTATTCTAGATCTTGATATAACTGGACCCAGCATACCAATGATGTTCGGTACAAATGAAAAGCCAATAGGGGGAAGCTCTGGTATAATGCCAGTAATAAGTGAAAGAGGAATCAAAATAATGTCTATGAGTTTACTCTTGCCCAATAATGAAGACGCCGTTATCTGGAGAGGCCCTATGATTAGCGGTGCAGTATCGCAATTTCTTGCAGATATTATCTGGGATGAACTTGATTATTTGCTATTCGACCTACCTCCGGGTACAAGTGATGTACAGCTGACTTTAATGCAGAGTATCAAATTAGATGGATTTTTAGTTGTAACATCTCCTCAGACTCTTGCCGCAACAATTGTAAAAAAGGCTATATCTATGGCACAAGAACTAAATGTTAGAATATTAGGTGTTGTAGAAAATATGTCCTATGCAACTTGTCCTGACTGTGGTAAAAAAATTAATGTATTTGGAAATGGCGAAGATAATAAAATGGGAGTTCCAACTGTAGGAACAATACCGATTGATCCACAGATATCAAAACTATGTGATGAAGGTAAAATAGAAGAATATGAAATAGATCTTGGAGGTATATTCAATCTCCTGGAAGGATTGTAATGCATGCCAAAATTAAGTGTGTTGTAGATAATAATGTTAAGCTCTCCTCCAATTTTTGGGGGGAGCACGGACTTAGTTTTTTAATTGAAAATAAAGAGAAAATTCTTTTTGACACAGGCAAAACTTTTGATGTCCTAAATCATAATTTAGAAGTATTTGGCGAAAAAAAAGAAGATATATCTAAAATCTTCATAAGTCACGGGCACTATGATCATACCGGAGGGCTAATGGAAATTAAGAAATGCTCCAACGCAAAAATATTTGCTCACCCTTCAATTTTTGAAGAAAAATACAAAAAAACAGATATGGGCCCAAAGTACATTGGCGCCCCTTTTAAGAAAAAAGATTTACAAGACATAGCCCTTACCAAAGAGAGCATTGAATTGTCTAAGAAAATATTTACCACGGGCCAAATAGAAAGGACTTTTGATTTTGAGAAAGTATCTACCATATTCCAAAAGAAAATAGGCTCAAAATATGATCATGATGAGATAGTAGACGACCAAGCTTTAGTAATAAAGACTCATATCGGTGGGGTCGTTATATTGGGGTGTAATCATTCCGGGCTATTGAATACAATTGAGCATTCAAAGGATCTTATCGGTGATGATGTTTTCCTAGTTCTTGGTGGGACCCACCTTGTTGCAGCTGATGATAATAAGATCTCTCGTACTGCAGACTATCTCAAAAAATATGGCATAACTCTATTTGGATTTCATTGTACGGGCGACTACGCTTCTTTCAAACTTCATTCTGCACTCGATAAAATGTATTGCAGAGGATACACCGGATTTGAAGTATTAATCGAGTTTGAAGGATATCATTTAGGAAAAGATACTAAATGTCAATGATTATCTAATAAAAAAATCTTTGAA
>CAZUMN010000008.1:0-38277 GCA_964621955.1 uncultured Thermococci archaeon | reverse complement strand
AACCAAAAAGTATATAAATAGGCAACGAAACTTTTTCATGCTAGTTCTCTAGCGTTTTTCAATGAGCGTTGATTAGAGGGATAATATGGATGTACTCGTAGGAAAGAAAAAGGCAATGGCGTATGTTCTTGCTATAGTCACTGGATTTAATGCAGGTGAGAATGAGATAACCATAAAAGCTAGGGGAAGAAGTATATCTACTGCTGTGGATACTGCAGAAATCGTAAAAAGCAGATTTGTTCCCGATGCAAAAATTACTGATATAAAGATTGGAACAGAGCAGGTAGAACAGAGAGCAGTAAGTACTATTGAAATAACGATGAAAAAATAAAATCATTGAGGGATATAATGGGCAAAAGGCCACGAAAATGGAAAAAGAAAGGCAGAATGCGCTGGAGACACGTTAAGAAGAAAATGAGAAGAATGAAAAGAAAAGCTAGAAAGCAATAAATTCATTCTTTTGCCCCAGTTTTTTAGATACTTTTTTTAATATACTTTATTTATTTCTTTTATGAAGAGAAAAGAGATTGTTACTTCATTTTTATTTAAAGATGGAAAGGTCCTCCTTCTTAAAAGAAGCGATAAGGTTGGCACTTTTAGGGGCAAATGGGCAGGTATTTCAGGATTCATAGAAGAAGAAAACAGCCTTGAGGCCGCTTTAAGAGAGATAAAAGAGGAAACAGGTGTTGATAACAAATACTTAGAACTTTTAAAGATTGGAACTCCTTTCGATGTCAATGATACTGTGAATAATACAATATGGTCAATTAACCCATTTCTCTTCCTGTTCAAAGGAGAGGAAATAAAGATAGACTGGGAACATGACACATTTAAATGGATTTATCCAAAAGAGATGGAAAATTATGACACTGTTACAAACCTTAAAAAGACCTTATTTGATCTTATTGAGAATTCTGATGCAGAGCAAAATGATTGAAAACCTTAAATTCTAATAAATGGTAGTATCATTATGAGAAAAGTTGAAGCCCTGCCTTATACAGTTGATGAAGGAATAAAGAAGGTAGTCCTAGCCTTAAATAAGGCAGATATTGAGTATTATACCGCTGGCAAGGAGATATACATCAATGAAGATCTTCTATTAAATCAAGATTTAGAAGGGAATGATAGGTCATTTATTAAAAAAATCAAGGATTACTTAAGAAATGAGATTGAAGCGGATTATACCATACTGTCATTTGATTCTGCCCCAGATGGGTCATATATGGTCATCGAATACAATAATTATGCAACTTTTTCAGCACTTGCCAAAATTTTTAGTTTGAAACCTGAGGATGAAGTGGGTGAAGAGAGACATTTGCCTGAAATCAAGGATACAAAACTTGAAAGAGAGTTAGATATGATAAACAGGGAAATTTCAGGTGCAGATATCGAATTTGATGATAAAGAAGATGACGAAGAAGAATATGATTACATTAATTTTGGGGAAAGAAATTGCAAAGTTTGTGGCTCTGTGATAAGGAGAGTTACCGTCCATGACAAAGATGGTAAAGTAAGAGACGGCTACAAGTGTGTCAACACGAACTGCCTAAAGATTTATATTATCAGGTAATTTTATAAGAGATAGGCTTGGATATTTTTCTAGGCGGGGGTTGCCGAGCATGGTCTAAGGCGCCGGACTTAAGATCCGGTGACGCAGGTCTTCGAGGGTTCGAATCCCTTCCCCCGCATCATTTCTATTGGAATGCACTGTTTATTTATGTTTTACGAAAGTGTATTTTGGATTAGTAAATTATTAAAAAATATACAAATATAGATACTTCTAATAAAGTTAGGATAACCGAAAAACTTATATATGATACTGATTATATAGGTAATGGTGATAATATGGATGGAGAACCTATTAATAAAATATTAGTCCCAATTGATGGGTCAAAAACATCTCAGAAAGCAGTAGAATATACATCATGGGTGGCAAGTAAGACGGGAGCACAAGTGGTCATGTTACATGTTGTTGACGCTGATAAATTGAAGATGTCATACGAAGCCATGGACAGATTTACCCCTGAGTGGAAAGATAAAATAAAGGGAACTGATGATATAAAGAGGTACTCTCCATTTTTTGAAGAGCAACTTAAGTGCATAATTGATGATCCATTATGCAGACGAGGTAACAATATTCTAAGAGAAATGTCAAGATTTTCAGAAAAACTGGGAACTAAGCCTAAAAATATTCTAAAGTTAGGAAGGGTTACAGATACAATTTTACAAGTCGCAGAAGATGAAGAATGCGACCAAATAATAATTGGAACAACAGGTTTAACTGGAATTAAGCGGCTTCTTATGGGGCATGTTTCAAATCAAGTAGTAAAATTTGCTAATTGCAGAGTGACTGTAGTTAGGTAATATTATTATTTTTCATTTTTTATTTACATTTGGCATAAATATTCTTATTTAGTATCACAGAGTAGGTTACATTTTGATTTTGGTATTACCACTTTGATGGCGCTGTGCTTCATCTATTCAATATCTAAAAAGTAGTTTATGACAGTCCTGATAGCTACTATTGCACCCAAAATTGCAACTTCTTCTAAGCTTGGCTTTAATATAGTTCTAATTACATCAGCAGCTATAAGAAACTCCAATCCTAGTATAAGTAAGTTCCAAGTGTTACTCTAAGTATATCAGTATCTTTTAGAGAGATTTTAGTGTTTAATCTTTTTAGTTCAATTTTTAGAAATTTGATGGCTGATAGTATACTGCCATAGACAATTACAGATATGCCTATTAATCCAATTGCCCATGCAATATATTCAACGATATGAACAGACATCAAATCATCTCTCAATAATTGTATAATCTAGTTTCATATATTACTTTTACTATTGTTGCAATAAGATTTGAGAAAAAATGTAGAGTTTATTGAACGTTCTAGTTAGTTAAACAAATGATGATATTAAATCATTATTTGTCGATTTTAGTAAATATAAATTGCTTTTAATATAAAAAATCGATTTTTAATTACTTTTTTAAATATATAATCATGATTGAACGAAAGACTTAAATAGAACAATTACTATATTAAGATGTCCAACATGCCAATTTTCAAAAGCATGTTAGGAAAATGGAGGAATTTAAATGGTATGTCCTGCAACTAAGTTAGCCGGAAAAGATATGATATCTACTCAAGAATGGACTAAAGAAGGACTTGATACAGTTCTTGCAATTGCCGACAGATTGAAAGAGATGTGGGCCTGTGGCCACATGCCCCAGATTCTCGATAGAAAAACACTCTTTATGATGTTCTACAACTCCTCTCTTAGAACAAGGAACTCATTTGAAGTAGGAATGACCCAATTGGGAGGTCATGCCCAGTTCTTGGATTCTTCAGCATCCTACACACCAATTGATGCTTTGGAATCGGCCCCTGGAAGAGAAAGAGTGAAAGATACAGCCCAAGTTCTTGACAGATACGGAGAGGGATTGGCTATTAGGGTATTTGGTAAGCCAGTAAATATGGTGTATGGTGCTGGAAACCAAATGATTAGAAACTTTGCAAAATATTGTTCTATACCTGTTCTAGATATGGATTGTGATATGTACCATCCGCATCAAGCGTTGTGTGACCTTATGACTTTAAGAGAAAAATTCGGCCCTCACAATTTAAAGGGTAAGAAATTTGTCATGAGCTGGGCAACTGCCCCAAGTCCATGGAAACCCTTGGCTGTCGCACATTCCAATATTGAACTTATGACAAGGTATGATATGGATGTCACAGTAGCATATCCAAAAGAATTCCCACTTGATGAGAGAATTCTTAAAAACGCAAAAGAGAACGCAGAAGAATGTGGAAGAACATTTGAAATCGTCCACGATATGGATGAAGCATTTGAAGGTGCAGATGTTGTCTATCCAAAAGGTTGGACAAGTATTAACCATCTTCCAACATTGAAGGACCCAACAAAGAAGCCTGACGAAGAAAAAATAATGTCATTACTCAAGAAGTACGAAGTCGAAAAATCCTGGACATGCAATGCTGACAGGATGAAAAAGACAAACAACGCTTACTACATGCACTGTCTCCCTGCTGATGTCAGAGATGGATGGGAAGTTACACCCGAAGTTATTGACGGTCCACGAAGTATCGTAATTGACGAAGCAGAAAACAGATTGCACGTACAGAAGGGTGTTCTCGCAGCTGTATTGGGCGGAAGAGTATAATTTAATATTTTATTTTATTTTTAAATTTTATATAGGAAAAGGTGATTTTATCGAAACTATTGTTGTTGCACTTGGTGGAAACGCTATAAAACAAGCTCAAGAAAAAGGAACTCATGAAGAGCAGTTTAGAAACGTCGAAATTGCTTGTGAGGCTATATTAAAATTAATAAAAGATGGATACGAAGTTGTAATCACACATGGTAATGGTCCGCAATCAGGAAATTTAATGGTTCAGCAAGATGCTGCTGTAGCTATTGTCCCCCCAATGCCAATGGATGCTGTAGGCGCCATGACTCAGGGACAAATAGGGTATATGATACAGCAGACTCTTCAGAATATGATGAAGATGAAGAAGATGGATATCCCAGTTGCTACTGTTGTTACACAAGTAGTTGTATCCAAAGATGACCCTGATTTCCAAGACCCTTCAAAACCTGTTGGTAATTTTTTCTCAGAAGCAGAGGCAAAAAGAATTGCTGCTGAAACAGGGTATGTAATTGATCCAAAACCCGGCCAAGAATATATTGATAAGAAAATGAAAGGACACGTGATTAAAAAAGTAAAACCTACCGGAGATAAACCTTATAGAAGAGTCGTTCCCTCCCCAGACCCAGTAAGGCCTGCAGAAGCTGCGGCAATCAAAAAACTTGTTGATAGTAACGTCATTGTTATTGCATCAGGTGGTGGTGGGGTACCTGTTGTAGAGGACAAAAATGGCATTTTGATGGGAATTGATGGTGTAATAGATAAAGATAAGGCCGGAGAAAGACTTGCAGAGGCAGTTGAAGCTGATATTTTTTTAGTACTTACAGATGTTGAAGTCGCCTATTTGAATTATGGAAAGCCTGATCAAAAACCAGTTAACAAAATGACCGTTGCAGAAGCTAAAAAGTATATGAAAGAAGGCCACTTCCTTGCAGGTAGTATGGGGCCAAAAGTCTTGGCATGTATAAGGTTCATAGAAGAAGCCAAGGGAAAGAAAGCTGTTATTACATCCCTTAACAAGGCCGAAGATGCTCTAAAAGGAATAACAGGAACTACCATTGTTCCTTAAAGGAGGTAAAAAATGGGAATGATAGTAAAATATGAGAAGGATACAACAATATTTACCCCAAATCTACATTTTGACTGTGATTCTCGTTGGTATTTTAAGAAAGGTGAGCCAACAGGAACTATGTCTGTCCTGAGATCTGATTTTAAAAAGGGCGGATGGGCAGACTGGCATGATCATGCAAGTGCAGATCAAGCCTATTATGTCATAAAGGGAAAAGTAAGAGTCTGGATGGATAGTGAAGATAACTTTGCAGATCTCGGTCCCGGTGACATGGTAATATTTCCAATGGGCAGAAAACATAAACTAAAGAATATGACCGATGGAGAATTATCCCTTGTTGCTATGAATGCACCTGCTTTATAATTTATTTTTTATTTTATTAATATTATAATTATTGTCTCTTATATCAATTACAAAAACCTATATAAGGAATAAATTTAAACTCTTTCTATGAGATATGTGGTAGTTACCGGAGGAGTTATTTCTGGTCTGGGAAAGGGTGTGACTACCGCCTCTATATCTAAAATAATTCAATCAATGGGACACAAAGTTACCGTTGTTAAAATAGATCCATATGTTAATGTTGATGCGGGAACTATGTCTCCTTTTGAGCACGGAGAAGTTTTTGTTTTGGATGATGGGGGAGAGGTAGACCTAGATCTTGGAAATTACGAAAGATTTCTTAATATACATCTGACTAAAGCACATAATATTACGACAGGAAAAGTATACCTTAAAGTCATTGAAAAGGAAAGAAAGGGTGACTATCTTGGCAAAACAGTTCAGATTATCCCCCACATCACTGACGAAATAAAAGCTGAAATAAGGAATGTTGCAAAAGGCCACGATGTAACTGTTATTGAAGTTGGAGGAACAGTTGGAGATATCGAGAGTATGCCCTTCCTTGAGGCTTTGAGACAGCTCTCTATCGAAGAGGATGTTGTTTTTATTCATGTTACACTTGTTCCGAACTTAAGTGTTGTTGGGGAGCCAAAGACGAAACCCACTCAGCACTCTGTAAAAGCATTAAGGGAAGTCGGAATTAGCCCACATATAATTGTTTGTAGAAGTGTTGAAAAGTTAAATGAAAAATCAAAAGAGAAAATAGCACTTTTTACAAATGTGAGAGTTGATCATGTTATCAGCGCTCCTGATGTAGAAGATATTCATTATATACCCCTTATTTTTAATGAAGAGAAGATAGGGCAAAAAATTTTAGATCAATTTAAAATGGATGGGAAGCCAAATCTTACATTGTGGAAATCAATTCTTTGTAAGGATTATAAAAAAGATGTCAATCTTGCCATTGTTGGTAAGTATGCCGATCTACATGATTCTTATCTTAGTATTTCTCAGGCCCTTAAGCACGCTTCATTTAAAACTTGCTATAAGACAAATATATCCTGGATAGAGGCAGAAGAGTTTGAGAATAAAAAAATATCAGATGAACTCGACAAATTTGATGGTGTTTTAGTACCTGGAGGGTTTGGGTCAAGAGGTGTAGAGGGAAAAATAAATGTAATAAAATATGCTAGAGAAAATAATATCCCCTATTTAGGAATATGTCTTGGTTTCCAGCTCGCAGTTATAGAATACGCTAGAAATGTCTGTGGCCTTAAAAATGCCAATACAACTGAAGTCTGCGATACGGAACATCCAGTAATTGATTTACTGCCTGAACAAAAGAAGATTTCATCTAAAGGTGGAACTATGAGGCTTGGAGCTTCAGAAATTCTTCTTGATAATAACTCTATGATCTATTCATTGTATAAGTCCGATAAGATTTACGAAAGACATAGGCATAGGTATGAAGTTAACAGGGAGTACATAGATGCACTTCTAAAGGATAAGCGCCTTGTATTTTCAGGAAGATCTCCAAGTGGCCTTATGGAAGTTCTAGAGATAAAAGATCATCCGTTCTTTTTAGGAACTCAATTCCATCCTGAATTTAAATCAAGGGTAGAAGCAGTAGCTCCAACATTTTATGGGCTTGTAAAAGCAATGGGTGAAAAATAATGAATGTAAAATCCTCTGTAAGGAACATAATATCTGAAATAAGTTCTGTTATGGAAGAGATTGATGAGAATACGGTAGAAGAAGTAATATCTGAGATTTTGAAAGCAAATAAAATATTTATTGTTGGTGCTGGTAGAAGTGGCCTTGTGGGAAAAGCTTTTGCTATGAGACTTATGCAGATAGGTTTCAAGGTTTATGTTGTGGGAGAAACTATAACTCCGTCAATGGAAGAAGGGGACTTACTTATTGCAATATCAAACTCTGGAGAAACAAAAAGTGTTTGCTTAGCATCACAAATAGCTATGACAATTAAAGGAAACATAATTGGGATTACATCTAATAAAAATTCTAGATTAGCAAAAAAATCCACAAAATCAATAATAATAGATGCCAAACATAGAACAGACCCTACAAGATTTGTCCAGAAGGGATTTCATAATGAGGTACCTTCATTTGCTCCTTTGGGCACACTTTTTGAAGTTTCTACATTTTTATTCTTTGAGGGGCTAATTGGGTCTCTAATGGAAAGGACCAACAGGAAAGAAGAAGACTTGAAAAAAATGCATTCAGTACTCGAATAAACGAAATATTTTAATAATATCGATTTTTATAAGGTTAGGGGACCGTGGGGTAGCTTGGCCCATCCTTTTGGCTTCGGGAGCCAGAAACCTGAGTTCAAATCTCGGCGGTCCCATTAAATATAAACTTATTAAATCTATAATAGTTATTAATTAATAAATAATAATTATTAACTATTACTTATTACATAGTATTTAATAATCTATTTTAAAAGTGCTGGATCTCTTCTATCAATATATTCTTTTATTGCTTCTTCAACTGTTGAGCTTCTTTCCCCAGTGTTCAAAGATATTTTGATTGATCTTGGGATACCCAATTTGTCTTTTATTAATGTATCAAGAGCATTTACAAGCTCTTCGTCCAAGGAAAAACTTTTTATCACTTTTTTCTTTTTATATTGGGGCTTATCTGTATCTTGATGGGTGAAGCGTTGAGTCATTATCTCTTTTTTTTCTTTTTCGTGATCAATTTCCTCTTTAGTGAGAATTACTCTTCTCTGTATTTCCTTCTCCAAATCATTCTTTAATCCCTCAGTTAAGGCCATCAAATTCCCTCCAACACCCTTTTACATAATTGGATATAGTCATAGGCTCCTCTTGAGTTCAAAGAGTACTCAAATATTGTCTTTCCATGAGCAAAACTTTCAGATAATTTAGTATCTATTCGGATATATGGGCTTATACTATCCTTAAAGTGATCCATGCTCTCAAAAAATTCAATATATTCTTTAGTTCTTTTTACCCTTTCATCGACAAATGTTGGAACAATAAGGTCTATCTTCAAGTTTTTCTGGAAATCTTCTCTTAGGTCATAAATTAGTTTATCAACTTTAAAAAGACCTTTTACAGAAAGATACTCCATTGATACAGGCACAAGTAGCTTTTGGCAGAAATTAAGGGCGTTTTCATTTAGTATTCCTAGCCCAGTTTGGCAATCAATCAGAACATAATCATAATTAATGCCTTCAAGGCGCTTTTTTAAAGCGTTCTCTCTATTTCTCCAACCCACCATTTCTAGGGCCACTTGAGATATAGTTTCATCTGAGGGTAACAAATCTAAATTTTTTCTAGCGTTTGTAATGCATTCTTCAAAAGGTGCTTCGTCCTTTAGTAAATGATAAATGCTTTTGGAAAATTTTACCCCTAAACATTCTGCATCATTTCCTTGATCATCTATATCTATTATTAGTACTTTTTTCCCTGTAAGGGCAAGAGCGTGCCCTAAGTTTATAGTGGTTGTAGTTTTACCTGTTCCACCTTTCTGATTGTATATAGCAATAGATTCCAAGATATCACCTATTACATATTATTTAATATATATTAGATATTAATTGATATGTATTAGTTATTAACTATTAGGATTATTTATAAATGTTTTGGTCTAAAAAGAGGGTATTTTTCACTGTTTTGAGTAGGCTAATTAGATTAAAAAACATAATCTGGAGGTAGTATATAAATAAATTCAAAATACTTAGATAAAAGTTAATATCTAATAGTTAATATATAATAAATAATAATTATTAACTATTAAATTATTCTATTAAGTTTCCATCTGGATCTATTAGTATGCCTTTTTTTTCAAGATTTCTTCTTAATCTCCAAAAAGAAGTGGTAGAAATACGTTTTTTTGCTTCTTTGAGGAATTTTTCAGCGTTTTTAGGGCTAATAAAATGTCTCTTGACGAATTCTGTCTCTACAAGCTTTATCCTGTTTTTCCTTCCACCGCTTCCTTTAGATTCCATTAATTTTATTTCACGTTCAATTGCTCTTATCAGTTCTTCTCTAGAAATACCATATTTTTTTGATAACTGGGTTTCTATATCCAATATTTAGCCCCCTGCATTTCAAAACTCTGTATTTTGAAATAGAAGAAGTTGTTCAATTAATAAATCTTAGCTTTGAAGATTATAGGGTTCTATCAACAAATAATATTTTGGCATATATAAATTTATATATTACTAATACCAATTAAGATATCTGGTGCTCATTTGAAGATACAGGTTTATAGTTACGTCGATGAAAATGGGATAAAGATAGTAGTCAAACCTGCGACTAAATTGTTACCTGAAATGTTCAAAGAATACTTGAGGGATATGAAAAAATTCTCTTTTGTGTATAATAGAAATATTGAAGCAAATGAAATTACTATAAAAGAACCAAAGCAACTTGTAGCCCTATTAAATTATTTTGATAAGAACTATAGAGTTACAGGAGAATTAGAAGGTACAAAAGTATATTCATGGGAAGATCTGGGTCTTTTTTTAAGTGAGGCTATTGATATTTTAAAGATGAAATCATTAGAGAGAAAGAGTCAAAAAATAATTGTGTATTGCTCAAGAATTAATATCCAATTTATGGACAAAATTTATGGTGATAAAGTACCGGAATGGATGAAAAGGTACGAGAAGATGGATAGGGACAAAGTAGTTGAAGAGCTACTTAATGATTCAAACGTTAAATTCATCAAAGAAAGCGCTGGGGATAAAAAAATATACTATGTTGATCAAATACCTGAAAAGCTTGAAGAATGGCTATCACTTAAAGATAAGTTTATAGAGAAATATTCCACATTGTAGTTAATGCATAAAGGGATCTACTCATTGATACTAATAGTTGAAAATGATCAATATATAGAAATTGGTAAGTTAGGAAATTATTTATTCAAAAAAGGGTATTATGTCTATAACGGTAGTGCCCTTGGTGGGTTTGGTAGGGTAAGGTACCATCTAAAAGAAAAAAAGAGTAAAAGGTGGCATATAGATTATTTAATTGATAAGGCCAAAATAATCAAGATTATCACTTCTGAAGTTAAAAAAAATCATGAACATGATATTTCTAAGACTCTAGCTAGTAAAAAAGATGCAGAGATCCCAGTAATCAAATTTGGGGCTTCTGATTGTAACAAAGGCTGTAAATCTCATCTAATTTATTTCAAAAAAATTCCAGAGGTAGAAGATACCTATGAAAGTATGGGGCTAAAATTTGTTATTTTTGAAAAAGCTGATTTCAAGAACATATAAGGTCTCAAAATCTAATTTTAATGCTCTTTTTATTATATATTTAAAATTGTTATTTTCCAAGAAACTAGTAGTATTATCCAATGGGTAGAGGGATGATTGGAGTAGATAAGCAGCCCCATTGACAGACAAAAATAGCCCTAGACTCTTCAAGAATGTGCGTATGTGATCCCCTCCATCAATACCTCCATGGTACGATAAATCAATTAATTTTCTTGGTGGCGAATCAACAGGCAAATATGGGGGATTAAACACTATAAGATCGAATAAAGTTCCAGTTTTAATAGAAGAAAAAAGATTAGAGGAAAAGAGATAAATGTTACTTATTGAGTTAGCTAAAGCATTTTGACGAGATAAAAACAATGAATATGGATTTATGTCACAACTGAAGACTGTATCTATTTCCTTTGCAAGATGTAGAGAAATAATACCGCTTCCTATACCTATCTCAAGGGCATTTCTGTAATTATTTGGGTTTATAGCCTCAATCAATAAATAAGAATCTTCACTGGGAGGGTATACATTTTCATCTTGGGCTATTTTAAAGTCTAATATCTCCATCTTATCACGTAAGACATCTTAAAAATTAAATAAAATTATAAATGTAACGGAATATTACGTTATAGATAGAGGCTGATGAAATGGCGAGCTTCAAAATGAACCTGTTTAATAATGTTTTTTCAAAAGATTATATTAATGATTTTAATCATCAGATTAAGTGCGTAAAAGATTCAGTCATAACACTTGAAGAGGCAATAAAGCTTCTAGAAAAAGAATGTATACCAGAAATGAAAGACAAGTGCAAAATAGTTTTGGAATTAGAAAACGAAGGAAAATCTTACGAGGATAAGTTAAAACAAAACCTCGATAAAGCTCTATTATTAGGGCCAAATGGAACGAAATATGGTGAAATCTCTAGTATCATAGGGGATATAGGTCAAAAAACAAGATCTATTTCAGACATTCTAGTTAATCTAAAAGAAGATAAATTCCCCAATGAGTCAATTAAAGATTTAGTAAAATTAGTAGAGACGAATGAAAGCATTACAAGGGAAATATATCTTATGATGAAAAAAATAGAAGATGCAGATAATGATAAAATAGATAGGTTTTCTAAGAAAATACTAAAGAAAAAGAATGAAGCAGAAGAATTATCTGATTTATTATTAAATAATTATATTAAAAAGGCTGAAAAAGATAATTTATCTGAAACATTTCATAGTATTATTACAATATTAAAAAAAATACCTGAAGATGCAGATGATTTGGCACAAATAATTAATAGACAATTATAGGTAGTATAATGAAGGTAATAGAAATAAGTAATGTTACAAAAAAGTATAATGGTAGGGTAGCAGTGAATAATTTTTCTTTTACTGCTGAGAGTGGTAAGATTTATGGATTTTTAGGGCCAAACGGAGCGGGTAAGACAACTACAATAAGAATGATTATGGGAATAATAGAGCCAGATTCGGGAAGCATAAAAGTTTTTGGGGAAAAACTTTCTGAAGAGAGTAAAAAAAGGATTGGTTATATACCTGAAGAGAGGGGCCTTTACAGAAAATATAGAGTATCTGATCTTTTACTTTATTTTGGAAGACTTAAAGGATTGAGTTTAGAAGATGCTAGGGAAAATACTGAGATATGGCTTGATAGAGTTGGCCTTAAAGATAGGGCCAATAGTAAAATAGAAGAGCTTTCTAAGGGGATGCAACAAAACGTTCAGCTTATTGTATCTCTAATTAATAACCCGGATCTTATTATTCTAGATGAGCCATTTGTGGGGCTTGATCCAATCAACACAAGAAATATGAAGGAGATTATTTATTCATTGAAGAAATCTGGGAAAACAATAATTTTTTCTACTCATCAGATGAATGAAGCCGAAAGACTTTGCGATCATATCTTTTTAATCGACAAAGGGACAAAATTAATCGATGGATCACTAGAAGAAATTAAAAAGAAATATTCAAAAAATTTTGTTTCTGTTGAGTTTAGGAATAAAATAATAGAACTTGAAGATATAGGCATCATACAAAATGTTTATTATGAAGGAAATAAAGCTGAGATAGAATTAAGGAAAAATTCTAATTATAATGATCTTTTGGAAGTCTTGATACACCGGGGAGATATAACTAAGTATGAAATCTCCGAATCTTCACTTGAGAGCATCTTTGTTGAGGTAGTGACAAATGGGGTCTAAAACAAAAATAGTTGCAGTAACTGAATTTCTGACTAATGTAAAAAGAAAGGAATTTATTATTCTTACCTTTCTTCTTCCTTTAATACTAGTAATGTCAATGATTATTCCAGTATTTTTCATGCAGACGATATCTCACGAGAAGGAAACACTTGGGGTAGTCGATGAAACAGGTATTGTTTTGCCAATTCTTAAAGAGAGATATAATGACTATATTATAAAAGACCTATTAAGCGCTGAAGAAGCCAGACAACTCCTTGAGAATAATAATATATCCGGCTATTTAGTAATTCCAAGCGATTTTATAAAAGTTGGGAAAGTTTCTTATTATTCAAAAGTTCAATTATCGTCATTTTCATCGGCTAATATGAATCTCGAGACTATACTCTCGGACATCGTTATTGAAAGCCTCCTAGAAGAAAAGGACGTTTCTAAAGAAATCATAACAAAAGTTAAGAATCCGATTGAAATGGAAAGGATTACAGTAACTAAGAAAGGTGAAGAGGTTGAAACACCATTTTCTTTTGTCGGAAATTATCTTCTTCCGCTGTTTCTGTTCATGTCAATTATGAATGCAGGAGGATACCTCCTAAATGGAATAATTGAAGAAAAAGAAAACAAGGTAGTTGAGGTATTACTTTCCACAATATCCTCTAATGAACTCCTTTCAGGAAAGATTTTGGGCTTAGGGGGTTTAGGGATATTACAGGTTAGTATTTGGATGAGTGGAATAGTGATCATAACTTCATTCTTAAAAATTCCCTTAGTTTCTCTGGAAAAAGGTATATTAATAATGGTATTCTTCGTTTTGGGGTACCTATTCTATTCGTCAATATTTGCAATAATCGGTTCTATCTCAACTAGCACTAGAGATTCCCAGCAGATATCTGCATTGGTATCGTTTTTAGTCTTTATCCCTCTATTATTGTTTTTTGGAATAGTGCAGAATCCAAATATGACATTCATAAGGCTACTTGGTATGATACCTCCTTTTATTCCAACAATAATGATGATGAGGATTCTACTTTCTGAAGTTCTAGCAGCTGATATAATTATCTCAATAATCATACTTTCTATTTCTCTGATAGTTTCAGTAAAAATTGCATCGAAAATATTCAAAATAGGCATATTGAGATATGGAAGTAAGCCCAGTTTCAACGAAGTATTAAGGTGGGTAAGGGGATAGACTCTCATGAAAAGGATAGGGATAGTAGTATGCCAGATATTTGAAGATGAATTACTAGAAATACTTGAAAGTTTCCCCGAAATAGACAAGATATTGATTTATGATAATGAAGCCTCTAAAGAGTTTCAGGATATAGCTATCAAAAATCTTCCTCCTGAAAAATTCAGAATAGTAAGAGAGTTATGTTCTGTGAAATTTTTGAAGAGAGAAAATGATGTTGAAGCACTTTTGTACCTACTCCCTCTTGCCTTACATGTAGATCCTCCCTTGATAAAAAAAGAAGTGGCTTCAGCTGCAAAAGAGTTAGAAAAACATGTTGATTACCTCGTAGTGTTTTTTGGACTTTGTGGGAATTCTCTTGGGGATGTTGAAGCATTAATGAAAGAAAGCAAGGTAGAAGTTCCAGTTGTTATATTAAAAGATAGTCAAGGAGAAATTGTTGATGATTGTGTTTGTGCGCTGATAGGGTCAAGAAATAGCTACATAGAAACTATAAATGAGGAACCTGGTACATGGTTTATGACATACGGCTGGGCAAAATATTGGAAAGAATTATCATGCGAGACTGTGGGGTCCTTTGACATCAATAAAATGAAGCTTGTGTTTGATAAAACAGGTTACAAAAGAACGATTGCGGTAGATTTAGATTTTGGAGACAAAGAGCTTTATTATGAAAGATGTAAAGAGTTTTCAGAGATTTTCAATCTCCCAGTTTGTCATAAAAAAGGAGATATAAATATATTAAAGAAAGCCCTTGGAAAAGCTATAGAAGAGGTATTAGATGATTGATCTTACCAATATCTTGTTGATATTTTTATTTGCAAAGGTATTTGGCGATATAGTAGAAAGGAAAAATATTTCTAGTATTGTAGGCCATGTCATTTGTGGTATAGCATTTGGGCCATTTTTATTGGGGATAATTTATCCCGGTAAAGAAATAGAAGTGCTGGCCGATATAGGGCTTTTAGTGATAATGCTTTATGCTGGACTTACAAGTGAATATAAGGAATTATTAAAGGCCAAGTATACAGCGATTATTATTGGAGTATTTGGCGTCATTACTTCTTTTGTTTTATGTTTTTCAGTCCCTTGGTTTTTAGGATTTGGATTAATTCCTTCCCTATTTGTTGGAATCATCCTAACAAACACTGCTGTTGAAATTATAGGGGGGTTGATTGCAAATGAAAGCAATCAGAACGTATCCCACATTCTCCTTGGAGCCTCTTTTTTTGATGATATAATCGCCATATATCTAGTTGGATTACTGTCAACTATTACAGTTAATCAATCAACGTTTAATCTAGTAGATATCGGAAACGTGACACTAAAAATAGTCATCTTTTTTGTAATTACTATTCTGATAAGTGAATTTTTAATATCTTCTAAGGGTAAAAGGATTGTTAAATATTTAGTTGAAGGCGACCAACACCAGTCTATTATGATTGTATTCATTTTCACACTAGTTTTTGCTCTTTTCGCTTCTTTTATAGGGCTCCATGAAGTCATTGGTTCATTCCTTGCAGGCCTCGTACTTAGCAGGATAAAAGAAAAAGAGGATCCAATGTTATCTTTTAGGATTAGATTTAATGAGGTAACTAGTGAGATGAATACTTTAATGAGATTTTTATTTATGCCACTATTTTTTGTATATATCGGGCTTTTGTTTAATCGTGAAAATACTCAGATAAACATTCCACTCATAATTTTATTATTCTTAGGGGCCATGGGGGGAAAGATAATAGGATGTGGTTTAGCCAGTAAACTATGTAGGCTGGACAACAGAAATTCACTTCTTATTGGGGTAGGAATGTGTGGCCGAGGATCTCTAGAACTTGCAATTGTAAGGTATGGATTTTCAAACGGTGTTATATCAAGTGACTTATACTCATCAATAGTGATAGTTACGTTGATTTCTATACTAATTACACCAATCTTATTTGGTAGATTAACAAAGAATTCAGATGTGGATTTCTATGATGTCTCCGTCCCTTAATACATGTTCTGGCCCTACCCTCTGACCATCAAATTTTGCTGAATCTCCCCAAACTCTAGCAAACTTAAAGTTTTTGTAGAGGTTCTTATGAACTTTTTTGGCAGCATCGAGGGCTGTAGAGTCTATTTTCATTGGCATGGCCTCATTGTCAATTTCTCTACCTGGAGAACGTGTGTAGACCCTAATAATTCCTAAAATAGAAAATATTTCAAAAGGTAATATATCAAGGTTAACATTGTTAATTGCAGAAACGGGGATAACTTTGAAATTTTTTACATGTTTCTCGAGTTTTTCCAAACCTTCTTTACTCCCAGGCAAATCTCCCTTAGTTCCAATTATAATAGCTTTTTTATATTCTAAAGAGCTATCCAAGACTTCAAATATATCAGTTAAGGTTACAGGCTCTTTTATAGTAATTATGGCATTGTGAACTCTTTCTTCTTGAAGAATCTTTTTAACGTCTTGGGAATTGCATTCAACTAGAAAATTCTCACCGATTATTTCAATGCCCCCTGTTGGGATTTTTTGAATTTCTATGTTAGGAACTTTTTTATTAATCCTCAAACCTTTAGCCTCAAGTTCTTTTAATATTAGTTCAAGGTCTTTTACAGGGTCAACTGACAAATCAACTAAAATTACTATTGCATCAACGGCCCTTATTGCACTAATCAATGGGCCACCCATACCCTTACCAAGAGAAACTCCTTCAATTAATCCAGGCATGTCAACTAGCTGTATCTGTATACCTTTGTATTGCAGCATTGCGGGTGTTGGTTTAACTGTAGTGAAAGCGTAATGCCCAATATCAACATCTTTTCCTGTAAGCTTGTTTAAAATAGTTGATTTTCCAGAATTTGGAAGTCCTGCCAAAGCAACCTGAGCTGCACCTTCTTTTCTAACAAAAAAACTTGTTCCCCCAGAACCGCCCTTCTTTAGTTCCTTTTCCTTTTCGACTTCCTTTTTTAGTTTTGATAAATTTCTTTTTATCTGAAGCTGCATCTTTTCAGTACCCTTGTGTTTGGGTATAGTACTAAGCATAAGTTCGAGAGCAACTAGTCTTTCTTTAGGAGATTTAGCAGATTTATATGCATCTTCTGCCTTTAGGTATTCGGGGGTAACATTTGAGGGCATGATATCAAACCAGAGTATTCATATTGATATAAAAACTTAGTTATACCCCTTTAAAAAAATTGAGATTATAAGTTATAGCGTAACGTAGAAATAAAGAAGAAGTAAAACATAAATATATATCTTGTATTAATTTAGTTTTTTGATTCCAATCAGAAACTTGTCGCCGTCTATTTCCCATTCTTTATCAATATAATTATTATCTTTGGAAAATAGTAAGATTTTGCTTCTTGTTTCTCTCTTAATATAGTCTTCATGATTTTTTAAGTCTGATTCAAAGTTAGATTCAACGTAAGAGTTGATGTATTCCTCCACATTTAGATTTGCCTGTTTTCTCATTTCTTGTATTCTTCGTATAACTTCTCTTGCTATAGCCTCAGACTTCAGTTCTTCTGTAATTACTGTGTAAAGATAGACTCTTCCATTCTCAAATTCGCTTAATTCGTACCCTTGTGGTATAAGATAGTTAAAGTTAACATCTTCTGGAGATATTTCAAATCCATCAAGATTGAATAAACCGTCCTTTTCAAATCCGGATTTTATAAGACAAGGATTATGAGACTTTAATAGCTCGACGACTTTTTTTGCATCTCCTTTAAATTTAGGGCCAATTGATTTATGATTTGGAAGTATCTCAAGTTCCTGTATTACTTCACCAATTACTATCTCTTTAACATTAATTTGTTTCTTCATTATACCAGATAAGGCTTGAACAGCACTTTTCACATTCTCATCTTGAGTTTCAACTATGGCCTTTGAAATCGGCCATCTTAACTTAATGCCAGCCTTTTGTCTGGCGTGAAGAGTACCCTCGATTATGTTTCTAAGTATGGACATGTTTGATTCCAACTCGAAATCAATCAATGAAGAGTCATGTGCATCCCAGTCAGAAAGATGAATTGAGGATCCCCCGACTAAGTTTTTGTATATAGCTTCAGAAATAAAAGGAGATATAGGCGCTAATAGTTTTGATAATCTCTTGAATACATAAAATGCAGTAACATAAGCACTTATCTTTTCCTTGTCGTCACCCTCAAGCCACATCCTTTCCCTTACAAGACGGATGTACCATCTTGAAAGATCTTCTAAGATGAATTCCTTTATTTTTCTAGGTATAAAATGTAAATCAAGTGTATCAAAGTTTTCTTCAACTTCTTTTGTAAGAGTATTTATTCTGGAGAGAATCCACCTATCCTCGTCTTTTAGGTATTTTTTTACGTCTTTTAGGGGTGTATTGACATCAAAGTTATCAAGAGACATGTAAAGGGTGACAAACTTATAGGCATTCCATAATATGTTAAAGGTTCTGTAAATACTTTCAACGTTCTCCCAGTTAAACTTTAGTTTATCCCAAGGTGCAATCTCCCATAGTAAGTAGAATCTTGTGACATCAGCACCATATTTTGCTATGACGTCTTTTGGATCAACTACATTTCCAAGAGACTTTGACATCTTCTGCCCAAACTGATCCAAGACGAAATCATTCATCAAAACTTGATTGTATGGGGCTCTGTCAAAAACTATGAAGCTTTCAAGCATTAATGTGTAAAACCATCCCCTGGTCTGATCAAGTCCCTCAGTTATGAAATCCATTGGAAAAAGTTCATTGAATTTCTCACTATTTTGGGGATATCCTAGAGAACTCCATGTTGAAGCTCCTGAATCGAACCAGACATCCGCTATATCAGGGACACGCTTCATCTTTTCAGAACATTTAGGGCAGTTTAGAGAAACTTCATCAATATAGGGTTTATGAAGATCCTCTGGAACGTTTCCTCCTAAAGATTTTATCTCATCAATAGAAGAAACAACAGTAAAGTTTCCACATGAGCATTCCCATATAGGCAACGGTATACCCCAGAACCTCTGTCTTGAAATACACCAATCCCTTGCACCTTCAATCCAGTTGTGAAACCTCTTTTCACCGGCCCAATCAGGTACCCATTTTACTTTTTTATTTTCTTTCAATATTTGGTCTTTGATAGCCTCTACCTTTACAAACCACTGGTCAGAAGCTCTGTATAACAACGGAGATTTACATCTCCAACAGTGAGCGTATCTATGAAAGACGGAATCCCTAAGTACAAGGAATCCTTTGTCTTCGATATCATCAATAATAAGATCATTGGCATCTTTTATATAGATGCCCCTATATTTTCCGGCTTCTTCTGTAAAGTTTCCGGTCTCGTTGACAGGAGAAAAAATTGGAAGTTTAAATTCTACCCCAGCACTGTAGTCGTCAGGACCATGCCCTGGGGCTGTGTGCACACAACCTGTACCATCCTCTAATGTTACATAATTTGTAAGGATAACAGTATGTGCATTTGGCTCTTTGAACTGTTTGTGTACTGGTACATCATCATCAAGTATATGTCTATATTTAAGGCCTAATAGAGCCTGTCCTTTCAAAGTTTCAATGACCTCATAATCATCAACTTCGAATAAGGTCATTAGTTTGTCCAAAAGCTCCTTTGCAACGATCCATACCTCATTCCCTGCTTTTACCCTGACATAATCATACCTTGAGTTTACTGCAATGGCAACATTTGCAGGAATAGTCCATGGAGTTGTTGTCCATATAATAATATATTCATCTTTTCTATCAACTAAGGGGAATTTAACATAAATTGAGTCATCTTCTACATCTTTGTACTCATCAGTTGACTCATAGCCAGAAAGTGGTGTTTCGCATCTTGGACACCAAGCAACGGTGGCCTTACCTTTATACAAAAGATTTTTTTCCCAAGCTTTCTTGAAGAAGTACCAAGATGCCTCTATATATGAATTAGATAAGGTCATGTAAGGATTTTCAAAATCGCCTATCATCCCAAATCTTTTGTAAAAATCAATCCATATTTTAAGGAAGGATAAGCCCCTTTCTTTACATGATTTAATGAAAATTTCTGTTCCTATTTTTTCTATATCACTCTTTGTTTTGGTACCTAATATCTCCTCAATTTTTACCTCAATAGGAAGCCCATGCATATCAAATCCTGGTTGATGCCATACATTATACCCATTCATTGATTTATATTTTAAGACGGGATCTCTCAAAGCCCTTGTTCTGGCATGGCCTATATGTGGCATTCCGTTCATGTAGGGTGGCCCATCAAGGAAGAAATATTTAGGGCCGTTTGATCTTAACTGCTTTAATTTGGCATAGATATCTATGTCTTTCCAGTCCTCTAGTATTTTCGTTTCTAAAGAAACGGGATTGTAGTCTTCGGGCACCTCGGAAACCATGAAGTCAATAACTATAAATGTTTTAAAGGCTTTTGGTAAATCTAATCTTTTCTCTCAAAAACAAACTTTGGAACAGCTTGTTTTAATGGGTCAAAGTTTTCAATATTCTTTATTTCGACACATTTCATAGAAACTTTAGAGTGAAGTGTGGAAGGCAATCTCAATATTCTTTTTACATCGACTGTTACTTTACCATCAACTAGTGATGCGTTTATTCGCTCTATATGGCCCAAAAATTCATTTTTAGTCTTATCACCTATGCCTTTAATATCTAGAAAATCGGCATGGTAAGTATTTAGTTTCGAGATGATAGATCCTTTTTCTGCGAGAAGAGTGTCAACAATATTTTTACTAAAAGGAAGATCTTTATCCTTCATTTTGTTAAAAGTCATTGCAAACATTTTTCTGTAAACAGCAGGATATCCATGAAACAAAAAAAGGTCTTTTGGCCTCTTAGAGCCTGTGACATATTCAAGTATTTCTGATCTTCTCTCTAGTGGAAGTACCTCTTTATCTACGACCCGCAAGTGGTATCCCCTGCCAGAATATACAAGGACTAATCGTTTTATCCCCAAATCCCCAATCATTGTGTCTCTTATTTTTAAAACAATTTCTTTAGCTTCGGAGAGACATTTTTCACAAACGTGTCCCTCTTTGCAGTCACAACTTTTGACTGTTAAGTCTTTGGCATCAATATCAAAAACTAGTTCGGCGCCCTTCCATTCTTCTCTGTTTTTAGGTTTTGAATAATATGAAACGCTTGTGCAGACGGCATATGGAAAATTCTTAATTAAAAAATCTGAAAACAGGCCAACATTTTCAAAGCCTTTGTATCTATCATTATATCCATTACCATCGTGGTCGAAAGCAAATTCCCTTTCAGTTATCCGCTCGACTATAAAATCGGGAACATCTTTTTCTTTCCATTCTTCATGGTAGTATATCTTCCTCTCCCTAAGAGAAGCTTCCTTAAAATCCATAACTCACCTTATTTGTGGGTCAGAATGACAGTAACTCCACTGGGGTCTATCTTGTCAACTCTTACAAATCCAAAGCGTTCAAATTGCACAATGTCATCTACTTTTAGGTTGACAATGCCTTCTTCTCCATAACCGTTTATCGTAGTAAGAGAATTTGGATTGATATCCTCCCCTTCGTATAAAATTCCAGGTACTATGACTGATACTTCCACATTTTTGTCAGATACCCACTGGATCTTTTTTATTTTAGAAAGTTCATCTTTAGAGGTTTTTTCATCTGTGTGCATAGCTTTAATCGAGTTAGTGCTGGTATCTATTATGAAAATATTGAATAGGTCTTTTAATCTGAGTATTTGGCCCTTAGTTATACCTGCGAAATCATTTCCAGATATGAAAAATTTATCTGTTATATGGACATCTCTAAAACCTCTATCGAAATCTGGGTGGCGCTTTAATTGGATAGTCTGATAAGAAGCATCAATAACCTCAAGAGATTTAGGGTCGGAGACAAAATAGTATCTATCAGATGTTGAATCTATTACCTTTCTGTTGAGTGATTCTATGAGTGACCAATCAATTTCTGGTTCTGATTTTGAAAGTCCAATCTCCTCTGCGACCATATGAATAGCTTCTGGAGTTATGCCTCTTCTTTTAAGGCCACGAATTGTTACAAGTCGTGGGTCGTCCCATCCAGATACCACATGTTCTTCAATTAAAGGCCTAATTAGCCTTTTAGAAGTCGGCGCCCCTTTGACGGTGAATCTTGAATATTCAATTATTTTCGGATTTCTTAAATTTAGGAGTCCTCGAATATAATCCTGTAATTCTATTCTTAATGCAAATTCATTGCTTCTAAGTACATGGGTTACACCAAGCACAGAATCTTCAATTGCGCAAGCAAAGTCATAAACTGGCCATATTCTGTATTTATCACCTTGAATAGGGTGCGGGTGGTCAACAACTCTCATCATAGTTGGATCCCGCATGACCGTATTTTTAGAAGTCATATCCCCTCTAAGTCTGAGAGAATATTTCCCCTCCTCTGCTGTTTCCATCTCCTTCCAAAGAGAGAGATTATCTTGAACTGAGTTTGAAACACACGGGCAATCCTTTGAGTCATATCTAAGCTTAGATACATATTCTGAATCACAGTTGCAGACGTAGGCCTTTCCCATATTAATAAGATCTAAAGCATACTTATAGTAAAGTTGCATGTCATCAGACATGTTTCGCTCTTCGTCCCAAGTTATTTTGAGCCATTTTAGATCCTGTTTTATAGCATCGTAATACTCAAGTTTTTCCTTCTTGGGATTGGTATCATCAAATCTTAGAATAACTTTACCATCGTATTTTTTAGCGTAATAATAATTGAAGTAAAATGACATGCCATGCCCTATATGGGGATATCCATTTGGCTCTGGCGGAAGCCTTGTCACTACCTTTCCCATCTCTGCACCTTCGAGTGGAGGTAGCACTTTGGGCGCTTCTTTTTCCTTTGGTTTTTCTAAAAAGTGTTCAGGATATACTTCTCTTAATTTATTTTCAATATCTTTGTTAGACATTTTTGAAATTTGATTAATAGCTTCTTCCACAGCTAAAATTACATCTTTTGCCTGCTTTCTTACCTCAGGTAATTCAGCCATGATTTTTCCGGTAACGGCCTTAGAATTTGGAGTGCCTCCATATTGAAAGGCGTTAATAAGAGCATATTTAAGCGCAAGTTTGTTCAAATCTTCACTCATTTTACCACAAATGATAATATTATTTCAATATTAAAAGGTTATCAATCGTTTCAGGTATAATAATTTAGTGAGATAGATTTTTAAATATCTATAACTTAAATCTTTAAAATTTGGAAATGAATAATATGTTCAAAAAGAGACAAAAACTAATTATTTTAGTTTTTCTTGTTCTGTCATTTTTTATCTTAAGCTACTCTAATACCACGATAGGAAGAGTGTTAAGATACGGGCCTGCCAACGTAAATCATTACAAAGCTTTTCCATATCATGAATTTTCTAATGAAGGGCCAATATTCAAATTTGGTGAAAATAACTTAGAGAGTGTTGTAAAGAGTCGTTTTGCTGAGGTTAAATATGGAGATAATAAGATAGGAGACTTGGATGAGTTTCTTGAAAAAACAGATACAACATCATTTATTGTAATCTACAAAGATAATATAATATTTGAGAGGTATTATAATGGTTATACTCGAGAATCAACTGTCACGTCATTTTCTGTTGCTAAATCATTTGCATCGGCACTAATAGGTATTGCAATTGATGAAGGATATATCAAATCTTTATATGACCCCATAACAGATTATCTCCCCGAATTAAAGGAGCGAGATATACGATTTAGTGAGATAAAAATAATTGATCTTCTACACATGTCTTCGGGATTGGAATACAACGAACCACCCGATGATATCTATACCTATTATGCCCCCAACTTGAGGAAGTTAGCTCTAGAAAAAACTAAAATTGAAGAGAATCCAGGTGAGAGGTTCTTATATAATAATTATAACCCACTTTTTCTAGGAATGATTATCGAGAGATCTACAAACAGTACTGTATCGGAATACATGGAAGAAAAGATATGGAAGCCTGTTGGGATGGAGTTTGACGGCTCATGGAGTATAGATGCAAATGATTTTGAGAAGATGGAAAGCGGAATAAATTGCAAGGCGATAGATTTTGCAAAATTTGGAAGATTATATCTAAGAAAAGGAAATTGGAATGGGAAACAGCTTATCCCCTCAGGGTGGGTAGTGGCATCTACAGCTCCTTATTTCCCTGAAGATAAAAACTATTATCCGGATAAAACATTTTTCAAAGATTATTCTGGATATTACTCTCTTATGTGGTGGGGGATACAGAGGGAGGATACAAGTTATGATTTTTATGCTGCTGGAAATCACGGGCAGTATATCTATGTATCACCAGAAAAAAATTTGATAATTGTTAGAAACGGTATAAGTTATGGAAAGGATATGGACAGCGAAAATATTAATTGGTGGCCTATTGTATTATACCAGTTTGCAAATCAGTTCCCATCTGAATAAAAAGATTAATTAATATTATTTTTTGATTTTAGCTTTAATTGATGGCAGAAAATAGGCTAATCCTAGTATTATAAATCCTAAAAAACCAAATGGCGGTGGCATCAGAAATGCCACTGCTAAACCTATCCCTACTAGTATCATGCCATCTCTAGTACATAGTGGACATCCTGCAGTTGAACATGAAGCCCCATTATTTTTAGAAGATTTTTCATCCATAAAAAACACAAAGCATTAATATTTATAATAATTTCCGTGAATTATTTATCACATATTCTATAATATATTTATTCTCTCATTAAATTATTAATTAGTGCAAGTGCATTCATAAAAATTGAAAGCGAAAGATTTATATACTTAAAGTTAGGTTAACATATAGTGTAGGAAATAAAAGAGGTGAGTCAAATGAGTTGGTTTGATATTATGGAAGATATGAGAAAAATGCAGGAAGAAATTGAGAGGGCTTTTCCTGAATTTTGGAGAAGAACTCCCTTATTGAGTCCAGGCGAATCAAAAGAAGGAGAAGTAGTAAGATATAGAAGACCCTTGACAGACTTAAAAGAAAATGAAAATGAATTTATAATGGAGCTAGAAATGCCAGGTATTACAAAAGACGACATTGACATAAAAGTAACAGAAGACTCAATAGAAATAAAAGCCGAAAAGAATTATGAAAAGAATGAAGAGGACGAGAAAAAAGGATATTTCTTTCAAGAAAGGATGTATCAGGGCTTTTACAGATCAATTCCCTTGCCTTCAGGGATTAAGCCTGAAGAAACTGAAGCTAAATTTGACAATGGCGTACTTGAAATCATAATGAAGAAAACAGAAGAAAAAGAAAAGGCATTAAAAGTTAATGTCAAATAATTTACTTTTTCTTTTTAATTAATCTACACAAGTCTGTGTTGAATTGGTGGGATATACCCCGATACTTTCTTAATTTTAAAGTCATTTTCAAGCAAAGATTTAATCTGAGTTGGTGGGACACCTAAGGATATTTCTCTTGTTCTCCCATACCTCCCCTTGCTTACAACTTTAGCATTTAATATCCCAAGCATATCAAGCTCCGATATTAAATCAGATACCCTTCTTTGAGTAAGTATGTCAATTTTTAAGATGTTACTTAAATCCTTGTATATGTTGAATACATCCCCTGTAATAATTTCTCCAGGCATGTATTTTTCAAGAAGGTATACAGAATAGAGTATAAGTTTTGATTGAGTTGGAAGTGTTTTAATTACTTCAGATATTCTATCCTGTTCGATTCTATCTTTTGCAACTCTGACGTGGGGCTCTGTAACTTTTTTAGCGTTCTGTCTTTCTGCTATTTCACCGGCAGTTCTTAATAGGTCAAGGGCTCTTCGGGCATCTCCATGTTCTTGGGCAGCAAATGCAGCACAAAGAGGAATTACACCAGGATTAATTACTGAATCATTAAAAGAAATTTTTGACCTGTCTTCCAAGATATCCATAAGTTGTGGAGCATCATATGGCGGAAATATAATTTCTTCTTCACCAAGAGAGCTCTTCACTCTAGGGTCCAAAAACTCGATAAATTTTAAATCATTTGAAATGCCAATTATACTGACTCTGGCATTTTCCAAGTCCCCATTAATTCTCGTTAAATTATAAAGAACATCATCCCCTCCTTTTTTGAGGAGCTGGTCAACTTCATCGAGAATAATAATAACAAGTTTCTTTTCACTGTCAAGACTTTGAGAGAAAACATCATAAATTTTATCCGTGGGCCAACCCGTTAAAGGAACTGACTGACCAAAGTATTCAGCTAATTTTGATAAAAGCCTATATTGTGTATCAACAACTTCACAATTAATATAAATAAAAGTAATAGGCATGTCCATCTTCATACTTGAACAAAGATCTGGTTTTGGAAGCCCAGTGTTACAATCAATTGTTGGAGATGTTTTCAAAAAGGCCTTACCGCCAACTTTTTTAACAAGACCATTTCCAACATATTTTACCACTACAGTTTTACCTGTTCCAGTTTTACCATAAACAAATATGTTTGAAGGTGTTTCTCCCTTAAGAGCGGATACTAAAATTGCAGCAAGTTTTTCTATTTCATTTTTTCTGTGTGGTAATATATCAGGAGTATAAGAATGACGTAAAACCTCTTTATTTTTAAAGATAGAATTTGATAAAAGAAGTTCGTCAAACAAATCATCAAGCGATGATTGTTTATTTGAAACGAAATCTTCTACAGTAGAAGCAATAGTATATTGGAGTTCATCTTTATCAGAAACTTCAGAAAAATTCTTCGCTTTGGTGTTTGCGTCGTACTTCAAAGGTGTTTCTTCGTCATTGCCATTCAATTGCATCACTCTACTATCCTATGTCATAACTATCCTTTTTATATATTTCTCCCACCCCTTTGTTTCCACTGGAAATTTACTTTAATTAATAAAATCAAATTAAAAGGAATATAATTTATACTGTTATAATAAAACAAAGGTTAATTAAGCTTTATTCTAAATCACATGTTTAAGTTGAGATGTATTATCGTGTTTATTATATCTGCTTTTGATTGTTCAAATGAATCTGATAAGAGGAAAAATTTATATAGTTAAAAAAACAAAGAATATTGGGATTTTATAAAAATTAAAATTAATACACAAGAACAATATAAAAATTAAGTTTCCATTGGAAGTAAAGGGGTACCCCTATAAATAATAATTTAAATGAATATTCTATTGTTGTTCTATGCAAGACGATGAAAATCACTTTGATAGTTATAGAAGAGCTGGAGAAATACTTAAAATTGTTAAAGAGGAGTCAAGAAAACTTGTTGTTAGTGGATACAAATTAGTTGATCTTGTAGAATTTATAGAAAATAGGGTAATCGAAATGGGTGGATTTCCAGCTTTCCCATGTAATATTTCTGTTAATAATATTGCTGCACATTTTACGCCTAATCTTAATACTGATCTTGTTCTTAAGAGCGGTGATTACGTAAAGGTCGATATAGGATGTCATATTGAAGGATGTATTGCGGATTCAGCATACACTGTAAAAGTTGATGAGAACGATGACGATCTCATAAAAGCAACACAAGAGGCCCTAAAAAATGCGATTGCTGCCGTAGAACCTGGAGTAAAGACTAATTATATTGGTAAAATAATAGAAGAAACAATTAAAGATTTTAATTTTAATCCGATAAAAGATCTTTGTGGTCATGGACTTAAACCATATGTTCTCCATTCTGGGATTACTATTCCAAATTACAACAGTAATCTTGGAACAAAGCTAAAAGAAGGGGATACTATGGCAATAGAACCTTTTGCATCCACAAAAGCAGGTAAGCTAAAATCTTCAGAAGAGGTCTATATCTTCAAATATCTTCAGGATAGACCTCTAAGAGATTCTAGCTCTAAGAAATTATTGAATATTATAAAACAAAATTACAAAACTTTACCATTTGCAGAAAGATGGCTAGAAAAAAATTATACTGGCCTTAAAATTAACTTCTCATTAAGAAATCTTATTAGGGCAAATGCAATATATCCTTACAATGTTTTATTAGACAGTGAAGGAGGGTTGGTGTCTCAGGCTGAAAACAGCTTGATTGTAACTTCAAGTGGCTGTGAAGTATACACCTAAAAAATTATGATGTGCATGATTTGTGGAAAACATGTTGTTTACCCATATATATGCAGACTTTGTGGAAGAACAATATGTATATCTTGTATTTTAGAAGGACAAATTTGCAAAGAATGCATAAAAACTGGTAAAAAATTTAAATAAATATATTTTTCGTTATATTTATTTAAACATATCGCTAATTCCGAAAATCTTTTATATGAATAAATATTAACAGAAACAATCCTAGGAGGGTATTTTAAATGAAACATATAGTTTTTGATGAAAAGAAATGTGCTGGATGCAATTTATGTGAGCTGTTTTGTTCATCTAAGTGGTACGATGCATTTAATCCAAAAAAATCTAGAATTAAAATTAAGACGGAAGACTATGCTGCACCTAATTATAGTGTTTGTTTACAATGTGACGATGCGCCATGTGTTGAAGCTTGCCCAACAGATGCCCTTGTAATTGATCAAGACTTAGAAAGAGTCGTTCTAATTAACGATTTATGTATTGGTTGTAGATTATGTGTTAAAGCCTGCCCATATGATGGTATTTATTGGCATAAAGATTACAAACTCCCAATCAAATGTAATTTATGTGAAGGGGAACCAGAATGTGTTAAAATTTGTCCAAAAAATGCATTATCGGTAGGTGATTAAAATGATTTATGGTTATGCTGGTAAAATTTTACATATAGATCTAACTACAGGAAAAACTGATGTAGAAACTCCAAATGAAGATTTTTACAGAAAATGGCTAGGTGGAAACGGATTTGTTATAAAATACCTCTATGATGGTCTAAAAAAAGGCACGGATCCTCTTGCTCCCGAAGCAGTTTCTGTTTTTGCAGCAGGTCCTTTAAGTGGAACATTGGCACATGGCGCTGGAAGGACACACTTTGGAGCAAAATCTCCTCAGACAGGACTTCTTGCAGACAGTAGCGCTGGTGGCGGGTTTGCTGCAATGTTAAAATACGCAGGTTATGATGCCGTTGTTATTAAGGGTAAGGCAGCTTCGCCTGTAATGGTTGTTATTAATAATGACAAAGTTGAAATTAGAGAGGCTGAAAGATTTTGGGGAGTTAAAACAATAGAAACTCAGCATAGACTCAAAAAAGAGCTTACAGCTGAATACAAAATAGCATGTATAGGGCCAGCCGGAGAAAAATTAGTGCCTATGACTTCAATTGTCACTGACACTAGGGTAGCTGGAAGAAGCGGTAATGGGGCAGTTTGGGGATCTAAGAATCTTAAAGCAGTTGCCATCTACGGAGACAAAGATGTTAAAGTAGCAGATATGGCAAAAGTAAAGGTGCTTTACGGAGAATTTGCCCAAAAAGCAAAAGAAACTTTAGCAGGACTTTCTAAATATGGAACTACAGCACTTCCAGCAAGTATTAATGCATTTGGAGGCATGGGAACAAGAAATATGCAGTTTGAAACATTTGAGCATGTTGATAAGATTGGCGGTGAAACACTTAATACTCAACATTTAATTAGACATAGGTCATGTTTCAGCTGTTGCATCCATTGTGCAAAAGACTTCAAAGTCAATAAATGGGATGATGTTTCAGAAGGGCCCGAATATGAAACCCAATATTCTTTTGGTAGTATGCCAGCTATCGGTGACGTTGATTATGTAATTGCTGCTGATAGACTTTCAGATGAGTATGGAATAGATACAATTTCAGCAGGTGTAACCGCCTCAATGGTAATGGAGTTAATGGAAAGAGGACTCTTAACAGAAAAGGACACCGGTGGGAAAACATACAAATTTGAAAATGGAGAAGATCTCTTAGAGCTTGTCAGAATAATTGGGGAAAAGAGAGGTGAATTCGGAGAATTAATTGGAAAAGGAACAAGAGCACTCGCAGAAAAACTAGGGGGAGATGCCTATAAATATGCATTCCATGTAAAAGGTCTTGAGCCAGCAGGTCACTCTCCAAGAGCTCAAAAGACAATGTCTGTTGGATACGCAACCTCTCCAAGAGGAGGAAGCCACCATGATGCAAGACCAATAGAATATGGATTGCCACCTGAAAAGAGAAATACAATTGAGGGTAGGGCACTTAATGCCTTTAACACACAGAACTGGACATGTTTAGGAGATTCACTTGTAGTTTGCCACTTTGAAGAGAAGATATATGGAACATCAGTTGCCCAAGTTCATTCCGACTGGATAAACGCAGTAACAGGATGGGACACAACTTTAGATGAAGTTAGGACAATGGCCGAGAGATTTTATACTTTAGAAAGACTTTTCACTATAAGAGAATCTGGCAAAGCTAGAGCTGCTGACACTCTCCCATGGAGAGCTATGAATGAACCAATTCCATCTGGAACTTCTAAAGGAATGTATACAACACAGAAAGAACTCGATACAATGCTCGATGAATACTATGATCTTAGGGGATGGGACAGAAAAGGAGTTCCAACAAAAGCAACACTAAAGAGACTAGGACTTGAAGAGTACTCTTAAAAATTTATTTTTTCTCTTTAATTAATTTTTAACTTTGCTAATTTTGTCTAACGTTTAATTATTATTAGATATGAGAGAATTATAAGCAGCACAGATACAACTGGAATAATAATTATCAAATAATTTGTATTAGATTTATTATTTTCTTTTGATTCTCCAAGAATAACAGATTCCTTGATTTCTTCATTTTCAATTGTTTTTTCATTTACTTTAATCGTGATTATTTCTTGAGTATTTATGTCATTGCCATTTTGATCTTTATATCGCATAACAACTGAATGATTCATATTTTGCCCAATTACTTTTGTATCGATAGGAAGTGAGATAATATCAGAAGAAACCTTACCTGGTTGTACATAAGAAATCTCTATTGTTTTGTTGGGTAACTCCTCTCCTTTAAATTCAATTGTTACATTACTAATAAGCACATCACCGGTATTATTAACACTAACAGGGATGTTTAAAGTATCGCCATTAAGAACCTCAAAATATTTTTTTTCTATTATTAAAGTGGCTTGAGTTTTATTAAAAAAAGTCTTCAAATTTACTTCTTGTTTAAGATATATAGCATTGCTATCACATCTACAAGCTCCTTTCTTACCTTCAACAATAATGTTAAATTTTACTTCATCTTCTGGAAAATTCTCACTCAAACTTAAGGTAAAGGTATCGTTCATTTTATACCCAGGGCCAATCACCACATATCTAAAAGGATTTGACGAATAATTTCTGTTGGATTTGATATATTTCCCGTATTTATCCATAAATTCTTTTTCAATTGTAATTGTTGCGTCCCAAAGCCTATCATTTGAATTATTGAAAACTTCAAAGTTTATATTGAAATCTTTGTTCAGTTCTATTTGCTGGGGATGATCTAGAAATAGCTCTATTCGACCTCCATCTGCACTCGCGAAATTAAGGCCAGAAATTAATATTATTAGAACTATAAAAATAGATTTCTTCATAAGATACTCCTTATAAAGATGAAAAACATTGATCTATATATAAATATTTTGTTTTATAATTATATGTTTATGCAGAAAGCTTTTTATATAAATCAATAATTATATGATTAAAAGGTGGGTTTGTGGAAGATAAATGGTTTGGAATGGACAGAGAAGATATCAAATGGTTTCCAACTATAGATCATGATAAGTGTACCGGATGCGAAACATGTATAAAAAAATGTTCACATGGTGTATTTGAAAAAGTTAATGGAAATGTAAAAGTAGTAAAGCCATTCAATTGTGTTGTCGGCTGTACGGGTTGTGATCCTTTGTGCCCAGAAGGGGCTATTAGTCATCCTCCCAGGGAGTATCTTGTAAATCTTATTAAGAATAGAAATTTTGAAACTGGTTGTAGTTGCAACAATAAAGGAGATTAATTATGAAAGAAAAAAATACTTTAGCTTTGTTAATTATATTGTTTTTAGGATTCTATTTCATGCCTACTGATAGCAGTTTGTTTAAAGAGTCTTTGTTTAGCGCAGTTTTTTTATTGCATGACTACGCAAGGAAGCATGTTCTTACTTGTCTAGTTCCTGCAATGTTCATTGCAGGCGCTATTAGTTTATTTGTTAAGAAAGACGTTGTTTTAAAGTACCTTGGAAGTGAAAGTAATGTTTTATTATCATATACAATCGCTTCAGTATCTGGCTCAATACTTGCAGTCTGCTCTTGCACTATACTGCCATTATTTGCATCGATTAGAAAAAGGGGGGCTGGTCTAGGTCCTGCAACAACTTTCTTATTTTCAGGTCCAGCAATAAATATCGCAGCAATATTTCTTACATTTAGTGTTCTAGGATATCAAATAGGGCTAGCCAGAATTATTTCAGCGGTAGGTCTTTCAATTTTAGTTGGCGTGTCAATGGAACTCATTTTTAGAGAAAGATCTGAAGGCGGTAAGCTCTACCTCGAAGAAAGTAAAGTAGTACCTATTAGTTCTCAGATTCTCTCTCTGTTCTTTATATCTTTAGTATCTATACTCGTTGTAAACGGATTAACAATAGCACAAACCCCAAAATATGCTATAATGTTTTTATTAACTATTGTTGTGGCAGGTATAGCTATTCTAAAATTTTCTAGAGACACATCTAAAGAATGGCTTAATGAAACATGGCACTTTGCTAAAATGTTAATACCCCTTTTGTTTGTAGGTGTCTTTATTGCAGGATTTATAATGCCACTTTTACCTCAACAATTGATTGAGCAAATAGTGGGCAGTAACACCATTTCCGGAAATCTGATAGCTTCAATATTTGGTGCTTTTATGTACTTTTCTACTTTAACTGAAATACCAATAATGCAGGCATTTATAGCTAAAGGAATGGCAAACGGACCTGCTTTAGCACTCTTACTGTCAGGGCCAAGCTTGAGTTTACCCAGTATGCTAGTTATCCGGAGGGTAATGGGGAACAAAAGAACAGTTGTTTATGTGGGTCTTGTTATAATCTACTCAACAATTGCCGGATTGATATTTGGAAGTTTTTTTTAATTTATTAATTATTTTACAGAAGAATTCGATTATCCATTATTTTATTTCTTATCTAGTTTTTGAATACCTTGAGTTTATTTTCATAAAAATAAATAATATAGTTTATTTTTTACAATCACAATTAACGTTTCCTCTTATTATCTCTTTCCAATCCCCTATTACATCATGCGTCCAGCAGTCGTCAGCTCCGGCAGCTTCTCTCATTACTAAGGCAAAGATATAGCTAAGCTCCTTTACAGTGGCACCGGCTTCAAGGGCTCCTTTGAAATGTTTTAGAACACATGGTTTCGATCTGGCTTTTATTGATAGTGCAAAGCACAGAAATTGATATGTCTTCTCATCTATTGTTCTTTTATCTTTGTAGAGTTCATCCATTTCGTCTAATTTCTTTGTAAATTCGGGGAAGAATTCTTCTAACATTCTCATATATAATCCTCCAATTATTTTATCCCTAGTATTTTATAAAGTTCCTCTTCAGAAGGATTTCCTACCTTTACTACCTTACCTTCAATCAAGATAGCAGGGCTACCCATCACTCCTTCATTGATGAGATCATTTATATCAGAGCTATACTCAACAGTAGCATTAATTTTTCCTTCAGTTGCTAATCTTTTTATCTTTTCATAAAGAGCTTTACACGTTGCGCATCCGCTTCCCAAAACTTTTACTTTAATAAAATCAAACCTCCTTATTTACAATTTCAAGTATTTTCTTAACTCTATGATCCTTTATCGAATATAGTATCCTCTTTCCATCTCTCCTAGATTGGATAATTCCCCAATCCTGTAATTTTGAGAGGTGCATTGAGGTGTTAGGTTGTGATCTTTTAATTAATCCAGGAATCTCACAGGCACACCTTTCTCCAGAAATAAGAACACTGAGAATTTTGTATCTTGTACTTTCCCCCATTGCCTTAAGAAGAGAAATATTATTTTTTTCATCTATTGCCATATCTGATTATTTATATATTGATATATAAAGTTTTTTATTTCTAGATTTCGTTTTTGTGTAAATATAATACCGAAAAGTATTTATATATCTAGATATATAGATATTTTATGCTTAAGGAAAATGCTCGTTTTTTAAAAGTTTTAGGTGATGAAACAAAATTAAAGATACTAATTCATCTTCTTGATGGAGAAGTATGTTCATGTGAATTAATTCCTATTACAGAAAGGGCTCAATCTACTGTTTCAACCCACCTAAATGATCTAGAGAATGAGGGCATCCTTAAATCAAGACGCGAAGGAAGAAATATTTATTATTCTATTAAAGATAAACGAGTATACGATATTTTCAAAGTATTGGAAATTATAAAATTAAAAAAATAAATAGACTTTATATGATTATAGTGATTTTATGAATACTTTTACAGACACACTTAAATATTTTTTTACAATAACAATAGAACTTACTGTACTCTTTATTGGGATTAGTGCAATTGTTGCATTGATGCTTATGTATATCCCCCAAGAAAAAATAAAAACTTGGATGTCAGATAAAGGAATATTGGGTAATTTTATTGGCGCCGGTATTGGTGCGTTGACTCCCTTTTGTGCTTGTTCAACTATCCCAATGACAGTTGGTTTTCTAGAGGCAGGTGTTACATTTGGTCCTATAATTTCTTTTATTATTGCTTCTCCCCTTCTGAATCCTATAATTTTGACAATGTTGGTGACATTGATGGGATGGCAGGTAAGCTTTCTCTATTTTATCATCGTGTTTGGTGGCGCCATAGTTTTTGGGATAATTATAGAAAAATCGGGAGGTTTAAAATTAGTTAAAAATGTTCGTATTAAAGGTGGTAATTGTTGTTCAGAAAATAATCTAGCCCTTTCCACATTTATGCGTAAATTAGAAATGTCTTTTGTTAAAGCTTGGGGAGATTTTAGGGCTGTTTTACTCTATCTGCTTTTTGGTGTAGGTGTCGGAGCATTAATTTATGGTTATCTACCTCAAGAATTTGTATTAAAGTTTGCTGGACCTGACAATCTATTTGCTGTTCCAATTGCTGCACTAATTGGCATTCCTTTATACATTCGTGCAGAAACAGCTATCCCAATAGGATTAGCATTGCTACAAAAAGGCATGAGTATAGGCGCAGTAATTGCTTTAATTATTGGAGGGGCCGGCATGGCTATTCCAGAGATGAGTATGCTTGCCAGTATATTTAAGAAAAAACTAGTTGTGGCAATTGTATTTGCTATTTTTATTACGGCAGTAATTAGTGGATATCTTTCCAACATAATTTTATAAAATATAGGAGGTAATGTAATGGAAAATAAAAATGAGAAAAAAGGAATATTCAATATTTTAAAAGAAAAGAAAAAAGATAAAAAAAGTTCATGTTGTTGTGGATTTCAGATAGAAGAAATATCAGATGAAAAAGATGAAAGTACAGACTCAAAGAGCACCAAAGAAAAAAAATCATGTTGCGATTAATCTGCACTTTGATAATGCCAGTATATGAATTATATTTAGAAAGGCATTGATTTGATAAAATTTTTAATTATTTGTTCTATTTTTTCAGTAATTGTAGATTTTTCACGAATCACAATTGTAACTTCCTTTTTTATAGTAAATGGATTGCTTTTGCATCGGCATGATCCTCCCTTCCTGCCTTCAAAAATGATATTAAAGGTAACTTTGTCTTCCGGGAAATCATCTTTAAACGATAATTTGAAAGTATCATTTATTTTTTGGCCTGAGTCTACTACTACATACTTAAATGGATTAGAAGAATAATCAGTGTTAGAGTTTATATAATCTCCATATTTATTTAGAAATTCTTTTTCTATAATTATTGCCCCATCCCAAATTCTACCATTTGAATTATTAAATATCTCAAATCTAATATCAAACTTCTTGTTCAGTCAGACTTCTTCAGGATAATCCAGGGTGATGTCTACCTGGTCGTCACTCCCGCTTACATTAGAAAAGCTTGAAACTAATATTACTAAAAGTAAAAATATAGCTTTATTCATATACCAAACTCTTTAATCAGAGAAAAGATATAGAATATATAAATATTTGTGGGATGTTAATTTATTACTCAAAAAAGGAAAAATTATAGATTAATGTTATCTACCACATTTTCCACCGCTACCAGATGAGTGTTCCATTAAGAGACCCATCTGTTCGTAGTCTAAAGTCATAGAACTACTTTCTTCCGTAGTAACTACACCATGTCCATCGTTTGTTCTAAAATAGTATTTTACATCCCAGTCGCTTGTGCCCTTTGTAAATTGTGATAATTCTCCATTAGTCAATGACAGTACGTATAAAATCCCATCTTTTGAATTATTATCTTTGATGTCTTGCTTTTCCATCGCTCTCCTAGAACCATTAATATATACAAACATATATTTGGGCAAGTCTCCATCTGTATCCTTGTACATCACTATAAATCTGTATGAAGAAGTATTATTTGCCAACGTATATAATAAAGCTCCGCCTTCTAGAGTAGCTAGAGTATTTTGTGCACAGCTTATTGAGTTAATACCTATAGCAAAAATTAAAACTAAAGACATAGCCATTATTGGAATCTTATTCAAAGTTAACACCTCCATTATCGATAGTATTTCTCATAATGAATAGTTTATAAAGTTCATTGTTTCATTGTATTTTTTTATTACAATATTCTAAGTTTATTAAAATAGAATATTATCTAAAATGTTTAATGTCCACAATTACATGCTGCATTACCAGCACCACCTTCCATGATAAGTCCCATTGATTCAAAGTCCATTACAAATGAATTCATTTTATTTGTTTCAACTACTCCCTGCCCATCATTTGTCCTAAACCAGTACGAGATATTCCATTCTTTTGCATTGGGTGCTATTTTATATAGTTCATCACTACTCATCGACAATATGTACAAAATCCCTTCTTTAGGATCAATTTGACTTGCATTAGCCTTTGTCATTTCTTTCTTAGATCCATTAATATAGACAAACATATATAGTGGCATATTTCCATCTTCGTCTTTGTACATCACTTGAAATTTGTAGGAAAATACATTTCCATTTACCATATACAGTAACGCTCCCTTTTCAAGTTCTGGAGAAATGTTAACTTTTACTAAACTAGAAGTTTTGGGAATTTCTTTTTCTTCAATTGGAATTATTATTTTCTTTTCAGTTGAATTTTCTTCCAAAGTTGTAACTTCCTCTTTAATTGTTTGATTTGCCGTATCTATTGGGGTGTCAGCTGGCGTTATCGTCTTTTCAGCACAACCTGAAAAACCTAAAATTAAAAACACAAAAAACAATGTTAATCCTAAACTCAATACTTTATGCATAAAAATCCTCTTTTGGGCATTCATTCTCATATATAATCCTCCAATTATTTTATCCCTAATATTTTATAAAGTTCCTCCCAGATTTAATGTGAACTTTATTAGAAGTATCTTGATCTTCTTCGGAACTATAGTAATAGGTAGTATTAGTGAATGATATTATAAAAATACTAGCAATAATCAAATATATCAATTTATTTTTTAATAACATAATCTTGCCCCAGACATAAATTTATTCAAATATAGTTATATGTTTATATCTATATTAATTATATAAATATTTTGGATAATTATTATACAATTTATGAATAAATATTCATTTTTGTTCTTCAATTAATAAAATTGAATACCAAAACACTTATAAATAAATTATCAACAACTACTTATATGTTTATACTTGCTTATATAAATGGGAGGAATTTATAATGAAAAAAACTTTATTCGCTCTCCTTTTAATTGCTGCTTTAGTAGTCTTCCCTGCATGTGTTAGCAACAGCGCAGAGCAGCCACAGACGAATACACAATCTAATACAAATCAAGGAAACACTAATACAGTTCCAGAAAAAGTAAATGTCTTGAAAGTTGAAATTCTTCACTTCCACCCTAAAGTCCAATGTTATAGCTGTAAAACTTTGGGTGAATATGCAGAAGAAACTATTAACAAATACTATTCAAAGGAATTAAGCAATGGAAGAATTACCTTTAGACATGTTAACTATGAGCTCCCTGAAAATCAAGAACTTGTCTTACTATACAGGCCCCCAG
>CAZUMN010000007.1:0-47103 GCA_964621955.1 uncultured Thermococci archaeon | reverse complement strand
ATTGGTGTAATCGGAGACGTATCTTCGATAGATGAAAGTGATGTTGAAAGATTAAGGGCGACTCCTTACATAGAAGAAGTTGTAAGGGTATCAAAGCCTTACAAATTAGTTTCTAGAGCCTTTAACAAAGAGAACACTGTAATTAAGGTAGATGGCGTAGAAATAGGCGGTAAAAAGATTGTCGTAATGGCGGGGCCATGCACTGTAGAAAGTGAGGATCAGATTATTAATATTGCAAGAGAAGTAAAGAGTTCAGGAGCTACTATTCTAAGAGGGGGTGCATTCAAGCCACGTACAGCTCCTAAGGACTTTCAGGGACTAGGGGAAAAAGGTCTGAAATTTTTATTAGAAGCAAAAGAAGAAACTGGTCTTCCAATATGCACTGAAGTAATGGACACAAGGGATGTAAATCTTGTAGCTGAATATGCGGATATTTTACAAGTTGGGACTAGAAATATGCAGAACTACGCTTTACTAAAAGAGCTGGGAAAATGCGACAAACCCGTTCTTCTAAAGAGGGGTATGTGGGCCACATTGAAAGAATTTCTTTCAGCTGCAGAGTACATTCTTGCAGGTGGAAATGAAAAGGTCATGCTATGTGAAAGGGGCATCAGAACATTTTCAGATTTCACAAGAAATACATTGGATCTAAGCATAGTGCCAGTATTGAAGGCTGAAAGCCATTTGCCTGTAATCGTTGACCCAAGTCATGGTACAGGAAGAAGAGATATTGTAAAACCCATGGCACTTGCTGCAATTGCATGCGGTGCGGACGGTGTCACCGTTGAAGCACACACCGATCCAGAGAAAGCTATAAGTGATGCAGATCAGACAATAAGCACTGCTGACCTTCATGCATTGATGGGCGAAATAAAATATATATCTAGAATGTTTGGACGGGAAATATAGGATGAATAACCCAGAAACTGAAATAATCAAGGTATCCGCTGGAAGAAGCCACTATGAGATAGTTGTGGGCAGAAATATATTCCAAAAAGCGTTTGAAGAGATACTCCAAGATTATAAAGACCATAAAATTGTCATTATAACTGACTCGAACGTTGAAAGGATATACAAGAATAAGATTCTTCAAAAACTCGGTAATAAAGATCGAGTTTTTATTCTATCTTTCAAAGCAGGCGAGGAATCAAAAAACAGGAAAACAAAAGAGGTGCTTGAAGATAGGCTATTTGAACTTGGATTTGGTAGAGATACTTTGATTATTGCTTTAGGTGGGGGAGTTACAGGAGATCTTGCAGGGTTTATAGCTGCCACATATATGAGGGGAGTTCCTTTCATACAGATACCAACGACGCTTCTATCCCAAGTTGATAGTAGCATAGGTGGTAAAGTGGGTATAGATCACCCATCTGGAAAAAATCTCATCGGGTCTTTTTATTCGCCAAACAAGGTCTATATTGATTTAGATTTTCTTGATACTCTACCAAATGAAGAAATAGTAAATGGTATTGCTGAAATAGTTAAATCTGCAATCATAAAAGACGGAAAATTTTTCACATATCTTGAGTCAAATATGGATAGAGTAGTTAAACTTGAAAAAGAATTTATTGATAATGCGATTATCTCATCTCTTAAAATTAAAGCCGATATAGTACAAAAAGATGAGAAGGAAGCGGGCATTAGAAAGATTTTAAATTTTGGGCACACAATTGGTCACTCTATAGAAATCCTTTCAGATTTTGAAATATCGCATGGCAGGGCAGTTGGTATCGGGATGGCCATTGAAACATCTATTTCTGAAAAAATTGGGATCCTGAAATCAGAAGACAAGGAGAGGATATTCCGACTTCTAAAAAAATCAAAACTTCTTGGCATATCTTTCAAGGTATCGACTGATAACATAATAAAGAAAACTATTTTGGACAAAAAAACTAGGAAAGGAGTAGTTGAGTATTCTTTGATAAAAGGTATAGGAAAAGCTGTTTATGGGATCAAGGTAGACGAGGGGATTGTAAAGGAATCTTTAGCGGAGGCAGGGTTTACTTGATCACTGCCTCAATTATGCCATCATCACAAAAAGAGGCAACAACTCTTTTAGAAAAGGCATTAGAAAAGGGCGATCTAGCAGAGATAAGAATAGATTTAATTAATGATTTAAATCTATTAGAAATAAACAACAAATTTGATAAAAAAAGGATTATAGTCACTAACAGAAAAAAAGAAGAAGGCGGCTTATTTGAAGGAAGTGAATCTGAGAGAATTTCTCCACTAATCGAAGCAATAAAGATTGGATTTGGATTTATAGATATAGAGTCATCTTCAACTGATTCTTTACACAATTTAATCTCAAAAAAAAGAGAGTTTGACTCAAAGACAAATATAATTATTTCTTACCATAACTTTGAGGAAACACAAAAGAACTTGAAAGAAATATTTTTGCAAATGGATAATCAAGGTCATGATATAATAAAGATAGTTGCACATGCCAATGATATTTCTGACAATTTAATAATAAAAGATCTTTTATCTTCTAAATCGAGTCAAAACAAAAAAGTTATTTCTTTTCTCATGGGCGAGAAAGGCGAGATAAGCAGGATAATGTGTAACTCTTGGGGGAGTTTCACCTCTTATGCACCATTAAAAGGAGTGGGGAAAACAGCCCCGGGTCAGATACCGATAGAAGTTCTAAATGATGTGTACAGGGCTGACTCTATTAATAGTACTTTTGATATTTATGGGCTTATTGGAAATCCTGTTAAGGAAAGTATAGGATATTACGTTCATAACAAATTATTTTCTTACTATAATATGGATGCAGTCTATCTCAACTTTTTGGTAGATGATCTAGATAGATTCATGAGTTCATTTAATGGCCAATTCAAAGGCCTTTGTGTCACGATGCCTTTCAAGGAAAAAATTGTTCCCTACCTAAATAAGATAGACACTATGGCACAAAAAATAGGTGCGATTAATACAATAAAGAAAGATAATGGGGGCCTATTTGGAACAAATACAGATTGGATAGGGGCAGTTTACTCAATCGAAAAATTGACTTCAATAAATAATAAAAAAGTATTAATCCTTGGTGCAGGTGGGGCAGGAAAAGCAATTGCATTTGGTATCAAAAATAGAAAGGGCGAAGTTGTAATTTCCAACAGAGACGAAAAGAAGGCAATAGAACTTTCAAGTAACCTGGGCGCTGAAACAGTCTCTTGGGGAAACAGAAATGATGTTGAATTTGATATTTTAGTTAACGCCACAAAAATTGGGATGATACCCGATGAAAATAATTGCCCAATGGAAGATTCATTTTTTACTAAAGACTTATCGGGTATTACAGTTTTAGATGCTGTTTACAGCCCAATTGAGACTAGATTATTGGTGAGGTCAAGGGAAGAAGGGGCAAAGATTGCAAATGGATTGGATATGTATATAGGTCAGGCCATGGCCCAATTTGAACTCTGGACCGGGATAAAGCCATCTATTGAAAAGATGGAGAAATTTTCTAGAGAAGCTTTAGAGATGAAGGGTGGCCGCAATGAAAATTAAAGAAATTAAATCCATCCATTCCAATATTGATGTTAAAATAAAAGCCCCACCTTCAAAAAGCTACACCCACAGGGCCCTCTTTGTATCTGCACTAGCAGAGGGGAGATCAAAGATTATCGATCCACTTATCTCAGATGATACTATCTATAGTATTACATGCTTAAAGCAACTTGGAATAAAAATAAAAGAAGAGCCAAATAACGAGGGGCTTATTTTTGTTATAGAAGGAAGCGGGGGCATTCTAAAAGAACCCATCGCTCCACTTTACATTGGAAATTCTGGGACGACACTTAGATTTCTTATGGCGACATCTTCACTTGTAAATGGAGTTGTAACTATTGATGGTGATGAGGAAGTAAGAAAGAGGCCTGTGAAAGGTCTTGAAGATTCTCTAAACAAACTTGGTATAGCCATTGATTCAAACAAAGGATGTCCGCCAGTTAGAATCTCTTCAAATGGTATCATTGGTGGGGAAACAGTAATTGAACCAAGGGAGAGTAGTCAGTATCTAAGTGCTTTGCTCATAGCATCACCATACGCACGCCCTTTTATGAAGATCAAGGTAAATGGTCAAGTTCCATCAAGCCCTTATATCGAGATGACCCTAGACGTAATGGAGAAGTTTGGGGTTCGAGTTCAAAGAAAAGAATTTTCAGAATTTTTTATTTCTCCCTCGAAATACACAGGTCAGGAGTATATTGTTGAAGGAGATTATTCAAATAGCTCTTATTTTATGGCTATTGCAGCTATCAGCGGCGGTAAGGTAAAAATTGAAAATCTAAATAAAAACTCCAAGCAGGCCGATAAGGTATTTGTGGATATACTTGAAAAAATGGGGTGCGAGGTTTCTTGGTCTGATAATTCATTGATATTAAAGGGTGGAGGACTTAAGGGGATAGATATTGATATGAAAAAATCTCCAGATATAGTTCCAACGCTCGCTGTTGTTTCTGCTTTTGCAAAAGGACCAACAAAAATATATAACATTGAAACATTGAGATTTAAAGAAACAGATCGATTGAGTGCAGTTGCTAATGAACTTTCAAAGATTGGATGCAAAGTTGAAGAAGGGAGTGACTTTATGATAATAATCCCTGACAAGTTAAATGGGGCTGAAATTGAAACCTATAAAGATCATCGCATGGCAATGTCATTTGCAGTCGCTGGTCTTTTTATCGAAGGAATAAAAATCCTTGATACAGATTGCGTCTCAAAATCATACCCAAGCTTCTGGGAGGATTTTTCAAAAATATGTGGGGGCATTAATTGAACATAACCCTCTTTGGATTAAGGTGTGTCGGTAAGACTACAGTTGGCCTTAGATTATCTGACATCACAGATAGGATATTTTTTGATACCGACTCTATAATAGAAAAAAGAGAGTCAAAAAGCATCCTAGAGATTATCAATGAAAAGGGCTGGGATTATTTCAGAACAAAAGAGAAAGAAGTCATTAAGGATGTATCAAAAGAGAATAACGCTGTTATCTCCTTAGGGGGCGGAGCGCTTATGGACAAAGAGAATGTCGATTCGCTTAAGGACTCTCTATTTATTTTACTAAAGGCAGATATTCAAACAATGAGGAGCAGGATGGAAAAAGATGCACCTAGACCTTCACTTACAAATCAGAATCCCCCAAAAGAAATAGAAGTAATAATGACAGAAAGGATGCCTATTTATGAGGGAATAGCAGATATAATTATAGATACAGACGGATTAAGTGCATATGAGGTCTGTGATAAAATATTATTAGAGCTTGAGAAAAGGAGATTGATTTAATGGGGGGAAATATTTACGGGAGATTATTTAGAATTACAACTTGGGGCGAGTCGCACGGCAGAGCATTGGGTGTCGTTATAGATGGATGTCCACCCGAAATTGTTCTTAGTGAAGAGGATATTAATAAAGAGCTGAATCTAAGAAGGCCGAAAAGCGATGAGCTTTCTACATCAAGGAAGGAAGATGATAGGTGTGAGATTTTATCTGGAGTGTTTGAAGGAAAGACACTTGGGACACCTATTTCAATTATTATTAACAATAAAGATGTTGATTCTTATTCATATGAAAAAATAAAAGGTGTATTCCGACCAGGGCATGCTGATTATACCTACTTCAAGAAGTATGGATTGTATGATCACAGAGGCGGTGGAAGAGCCTCTGGCAGGGAGACCGTTGCTAGAGTTGCAGCAGGTGCAGTTGCAAGAAAAGTTTTGGAAAAAGAGATCAAAGGATTTGAGTTATTTTCATTTACGAAGGATATCGGAGGTAAGGGAATATCTGGCATTGATCACAACTCTCTAAAAAGAGAGGAGATAGTAAAAGATAGATTATGGTGTCCGGATAAAAGAATCTCTGAACAAATGGCCCAACAAATTGTGAATGCAAAATCTCAAGGTGAGTCTGTTGGGGGGATTGTCGAGATAGTTGTTAAAAATATTACTATAGGATTGGGAGAGCCAGTATTTGATAAACTTGAAGCTGATTTAGGAAAAGGGCTCTTATCCATTGGTGCAGTCAAAGGAGTAGAATTTGGCGGAGGATTTAATCTTTCCAATTTATTCGGTTCTGAAAGTAATGACCAAATGAATAAAAGTGGTTTTGTGACAAATAGGTCCGGAGGTATTGTTGGGGGTATATCCAATGGAGAAAATATTGTTATCCGGGTTGCAGTAAAACCGATACCTTCAATCTCCAAAGAACAAAAAACAATTGATATCGAAGGAAATAATAGATCAATTAAAATCGAAGGAAGACATGACCCATGCGCCATTCCAAGAATTAATCCAGTATGTGAAGCAATGGTGGCCATTACAATTCTAGATCATCTACTTATGCAGAAGTCGATAGGGGGAATAAATTGACAGTAGTTGGAATCATAGGGGGCACTGGCAAACTTGGGGGGCTATTCAAAAAAATCTTTGAGGAGGAGGGATTTGAAGTCCTTGTTTCCTCAAGATCCACATCTCTTTCTAAAGAAGAGCTTATTCGTAGAAGCAATGTGGTAATTGTATCAGTCCCTATTGAATCTACTATAGCTGTTATACGAGAAATAGTTCCTTTTATGGGGGAAGGAAAACTCCTTATGGATCTAACATCGCTTAAGGTAGGGCCAATAGACGAAATGTTAAAGTCTAAGGCAGATGTTTTAGGAACTCACCCTCTATTTGCACCATCTATAGGCGATATATCTGGTCAGACTATTATACTATGCCCCCAAAGAATATCTAATAACGATCTCTATCAAAAGATTAATTCCACACTTTCCAGAAGAGGGGCAAATATTGTTGAGATGTCCCCAGAAACACACGACAGGATGATGGCCGTGATTCAGGGATTAACCCACTTTTCTGCAATCGTTCTTTGCCACGCTCTAAAAGATTTAGATTTTGACATAAAAAAAAGCCTTGAATGTACAAGTCCCGTGTATAGATTGACGCTAGATATGGCCGGTAGAATCCTAAATCAGGAGCCTGAGTTGTATGCAGACATATCTCTTTTAAATCCAAAAACACCTGAAATACTATCACAGTACATCCAATCAGCTGAGGTGTTATTTAAGAAAATTGAAACAAAGGATCGGGAAGGTTTTATAAAATTCTTTGGAGAAGCGTCTGAATATCTCGGAGAGTTCACGGAAAAAGCTGAAAAGGAGAGCAATATACTTATCAAAAGGATGGTGAGCGAGTGAAGGTATCAACATTAGGGCCAAAAGGCACTTTCAGCCATGAAACGTCTTTGTTACTTGGGGCAGATGAAATATTATTCAAAAGAAGCATATGGGAAGTATTCAATGCAGTTGAGAAAAGTGAATGTGAGGGTGGAGTTGTTCCTGTAGAAAACTCCCTTGTAGGGGGAGTATCTCAGACACTTGATAGCCTTATTGAATTTGATTTAAAGGTCAATAAAGAGTACCTATTACCTATTCATCATAATCTTGCCTGTTGGGGGGAATTAGAAGATATTGAGGTATTGTATTCTCACAACCTTACCCTTTCACAGTGTGAGAAGTTTGTCAGAAATTATCTGCCAAAAGTTGAGATACATGAAACTTCTTCAAATGCAATTTCAGCAGTTGAACTTTCGAATAGAAAAGATAATAGATATGCGGCACTTGTGTCTGAATTTGCCGCTGATTTATACAAGTTAAAATTACTAAAAAAAGATGTTCAGGATGAGAAACTCAACTTCACAAGATTTTTTGTTGTAGGGAATCAAAGTGCATTACCAACTGGTAAGGACAGGACGAGCATAGTTGTATCCCCAAGTGTTAATAGGCCTGGCGTTTTGTATTCTGTTATAAAACCTTTTTACGATGCGGGGATTGATCTCACAAAAATCGAGTCAAGACCTTCTAAGAAGAAAATGGGCGAATATATATTTTTTATTGATTTCAAAGGCCATACCAAAGATAAGAAGATAAGCCTGACACTAAAGGAGTTATCATCGATATTTTCTGTAAAAGTTTTGGGGTCTTACCCAAGGGCATATTAATCTATATTTTTATAATAATTAAGAAATCCGCAATTTCAACCTGAAAATTTTTAAGCATAATTCTTTGCCTAATTACAAATACAGCAAAGGAAGATTATTATGAAAAGAAATAAAAAAATTGGAATTAGTTTAATAGTTATATTATTATTTGCCCTATACTTTTTCTGGCCAACAATAAATCCTATTGAGCCTGACAATCCCAATATACCAAATGTTATTTTATCTAAAGATGACCGTATACTAATCATGGCACCGCACCCAGACGATGAATCTGTTGCAACAGGTGGCTTAATACAGGATGCTCTTGATAAAAAAATCCCTGTACATGTAGTCTTTTTTACATATGGGGATTTCAATGTATGGTCCTATACAGTATTTGAAAAGATACCCATGCTTACTCCCAGTCAAGCCTTAAATCTAGGGGAAATAAGGCATGGTGAGGCTTTGAATGCAATTAAAAACCTAGGACTTTCTGAAGCAAATGTTACTTTTTTAGGATACCCAGATTATGGAACTTCTGAGATACTTTACCATCATTGGGGTTCTAGCCCCTCATATGCAGGTATTCTTACAAGGAAGACTTCAGTGCCATATTCGACAGCACTTAGCCCTGACTCCCAATATAAAGGTGAATCTATAATGTCTGACATTGAAAATGTTATAACAGATTTCAATCCCACAAAGATATTTGTTTCTCATCCGGATGATCACCATCCAGATCACAGAGCGTTATTTGTATTTACTACCGTTTCTCTTTGGGACATGGAGAAAGATATAGAAGTTCACCCCTATCTTGTTCATTACCGTCAATGGCCATCCCCATTGGGTTACTATCCTGGATATTTTTTAGATCCGCCTTCATATGACGACGGGATTATATGGAAGGAACTCCCAATGTCATATAGGGATACAATGACAAAATATTCTTCATTAAAAAATCATGTAACCCAATATGAATCAAATAAGAAATACCTTAACTCTTTTATCAGGACAAACGAAATATATGGGAACTTTGAGGATATTTATCTAAGCACTAATCCGATTGATATATCCTTAGATAAGAGCGACTTAGAGGAATCTGCGCCTTCAGAGTTTAATGAAAGCCAGAAAGATGCATTTGTCCGAATCGAAGCTCAATCAGTCCACATTGAAAATGACAAACTTGTATTCCATTATATCCTATCGGAGCCTTTTGGTGAAAGGATCGACCTTGACCTATATGTGTTTGGATATAGGGATGATAAGGAATTCTCAGAGATGCCAAAGATAAATGTTGAAGTCAATCTAAAGGGATATTCCGTTTATGACCAAAAAAAGCCTATCTCTAGAGATGGTATTGAGGTCGTGAAAGCACCAGCTGAGATAACAGTCAAAGTTCCGCTTAGCGTAATAGAAAATCCAGAAAAGATATTATTCAGTGCAACAACTTCAACAGGGCTCCTTTCACTCGATTCGATGCCATGGAGAATTGCAATCCTAAATTAAGGAATGAAAAAATGGCTGATGATAATAGACTTGAATCAATCGATGAGTTTAGAGGATTTGCCATATTCATGATGGTAATCATCAACTTCCTTGCCAGAGCAAACAATGTGCCTCTATTCCTAAAACATGCACCCGATATCGGATTTACAGTTGCAGACATAGTTGCCCCCATGTTTATCTTTGCGATAGGATTGACATATAGTTTGTCATTTAGAAGGCGTGTTGAAAGAGCTGGCAAAGGGAAAACATATAGCCATTTCTTTACTAGGTATATGGCAATTGCAGGAATAGGATTCTTCTTGACGTCCTTTGGAAATCTAACTGGTACATATGAAAATAGCTCAAACTGGGGACTTTTGCAGGCAATCGGAACAGCTGGTTTAATTACACTATTATTCATTAAGTTTTCAACTAAAATAAGGGCTATAGTAGGAGTATTATTATTAATCTTTTACCAGTTCATGCTTGATCAGTTCTGGCTTCAAACTGTACTTAGCTCCTCGCATGGAGGAATTTATGGATCTTTATCGTGGGGGGCTATGTTATTATTAGGAACAGTATTTGCTGATTTCTATCATTCTCAAAAAAATAATAATAAAAGATTCCTATCCGTGGCAATAATAGTTTTGGTAATTGGTTTATTATTGTTATTTTTTATTCCCATTAGTAAAAATAGAGTTTCATTAAGCTATGTTTTAGTGGCCTTAAGCTTAAGTGCATTAATTTTTGAGATTTTCGATTTTTCTATTAAAAAGTTCAATACTAATATTAGTCTATTATCAAGCTGGGGAAAGAATCCATTGTTGCTCTACATTTTGCACATATTTCTTCTAGGGGTATTTGTTATACCTCCATATAGTTGGTGGTACACCGAAGCTCCTATTTTGTTATTATTTATTGAGAGTATCGGATTAATTGGTATCTTAAGTTGCATTGGGCTTTATCTTGACTCTAAAAAATGGTATTTCTCATTATAATAATAAAATTATTTAGAAATATATAATGTCCATTCTGAGGGGGTAGGCGGATTTGAACCTAGTAATTCTCTCCATTTCTCATCGGTCAATCTGTCATCCATAGGATGCTTAAATTCATAGTAGCTCATTACCGGTCCTACGCCTAATGCTAATTTGCCGTTAGGCATCTTATAGGCGACAACTATTAAGTCAACATACCCAACTCCTTCTTCAAGAACTTTACCTGTATTTCCTTCTGTATGAACGTCAGCAACTATAGTTGTCTTTTTTGCATTTTCTTCCACGCTGTAAATTGTACTGTTCAATTCATCTCCAAATTCTTTTATGAAGTTGTAGTCGTCTCGGGTAAGATTTTCACCATTTAGCTCTTTTTCTGAGATCGTGATTAAACTTTCAAGTATTCTCTCTAGATTTTGAAGTCTGTACCTTGAGCTATCATCAAGGACATTCATTTCTTCTAATCCTTTATTGGTCATCCTAGTCAAAGCAAGCAGTCTGTTATAAAACTCTGGCACAGGTTCAACATAGCCAGTCACAGTTTCTTCTTCCATAGGTGGAACTGCAGATGTTTCCCTCGCCGTATAACTCTGCTTTGCATAAAGAATGGTATCATGCCTTAGTTCGGTCCATGACGCTAGGCTAGTTGTTAGCTCTTTATCGTGCCATGCTTCAGTCTGCATAAAAGTTGGGTAGCCAGCACCGTATTCACTCAGCAATGATTTTAGAGAGTAAAGCCAAGACCAGTAAAAATTTCTATTCCAATCCTCAAGAGAAAACGAATCGAACTCTTTCTTTAGTAGGGTAACTTGAGCATCATAACCCTTGTACTTTGTATCATTCATGTTCTCAAGATGATACTTTGCACTATCTGAGCCTAGGATATACATTACATCAAGACCTCTTGGAAACCCCCTAATCGGCCTTCCAGCGCCAGAATAGACCAAAGTAAAAGGTTCTACGTCTCCTTCGCCCATATATTCCCCAGTATATGTACCTACGAGATTTGAAAACATGTACGAGTCAGGGATAAATCTTTGACCCATTAATCTGAATCCTTTTGTATTATCAAGGCATTGGTCAGCTTGATCAGGAGAAAATGGCGGAAATAGGTTACAGTCACCTGTCCCGCCATATATCTTTGGCGAGGAATATTCTGCAAGTTTAGTTTTGATCTTACTTACGCTTTCATCATTTAGCGTATTTGGATTGAATTTTCCATTAAAAACTGAACCTAAAGATTCGAGATATTCGTATGGCCCAAGGTCATCTGAAAATCCCACATAGAAAGATGTGACATTATATATTCTATCCCATTTTTCAAGCAAGTCGCTGTCAGAAGCAAGGTGATAAGTGATAAGTGAAGCTGCAATCGTCTGTATCTTTGCATCGTAAGTTGATATCAAGGCCTTACAAGGCGGGATATCTGGACAAGATTTTCCAGGTGGCACTTGATCAGTTCCTTTTAATATCATTGTCATTCTCCCGTACCATATCATTGCCCTGAAATAATTTTTTAGCTTCTCTGACCTTGTATAATGGCCCCTTGGAATATACTGGGAGTAATCTTCAGTATATATGAAAAGAGGAGAGTCTGAGAATCCTTCATGTTTTTCTATAAGTTCAAGCTCCTTTTCAACATCCTTCTTGGCAAAATCAGGTACAGAAAATGAATACTTCTTTAGATCCTCAGCTTCAAAGTAACTGTTCCCACACTCCCACTCTTCCTTGTACGGGCAAATTTGGTTCTTTTTAGGTGAAAGAAGTGTCAAAGCAACAGAGAGAAAGACTACATTGCGTCTTGAAGCCTCTTTTAGGTCGCCATTAAATGAGTTGTATCCTTCAATTGAAGTTTCTTGAAGGGACTTCGAAATATCCCAGATATTGTCATAGAATTCTCTTTCTTCAATCTGCCTTAGAGTTTCATCAAACTGTATATGGTAAATATGGAGAAGGGAATCTGTCGTTATGAAAATGGGCACATCATAATTCTTTATAGTTTCATATGGTGTGACAATGTTTTCTTCTTTTTCATTAAACGGATTATTTATAACAACAAATCCATTCTTTCTGAGAAGAGATAGATCATTTTCATCTAGTTTCAATTTGGACCTGACATCGCCGTAGTTTGTTATGAGATTTTCAGAGAGGGGCAGAGAGTATTGAGGTGCATTAGGTTGGATGTTTAGAGGGTCTAATTTAGAATAATGATAGAATTCTTTATCTTCAATTTTGGCATTGACTATTTCTAAATCTTTTATATTTTGAGTCTGTTTTTTGTCAATATTATTTTCTTGACTAGAACACCCGGCAAGTAAGATAGAAAAAATTAAACCTATTGAGATTATTTGTATTTTCATTGCTGATATATACATTAATTACATATAAATAGATTGTGATATAGTTCAATCTATTTTGAAGTCAAAGTAACCCAAAAAACTTAAATATCGAGTTTGTTTTTGTGCGTTAAGGGCAGTTAGCTCAGTCTGGTAGAGCAGTAGACTCTTAATCTACGGGCCAGGGGTTCGAATCCCTTACTGCCCGCCAATAACTTTTCTGGCGGTTAAATTTGAAACGGGGCGATATATGGGCTTATTTTCCGGAGGCGCTAAATTTGGAAAATACCTGTAGACTAATATCTACATGGAATGCCTATGTTGCCTATCTTATTACTGAAAGGGGTGTTAGCCCTACAACCGCTGAAATCTACCGCAGGTGCATAGCCATGTACTTGAAGAGTGGCAAGAGCGAGGAGGAATACTACCTGGAAGTGCTGCTAAATGAAAAATACTCTTCATCCTTCAAGCACAACATGTACTTTGCATTGAAATGGCATGCCGCCATGCATGAAAGGCCCTTCAAGATGAAGAAGAACAGGCTAGAGAGAAAAGTAAGGATGAACATATCGCTAGAGAAGTGCTGGGCGCTTTTGGAGGCAATAACAGAGGAAGACCTTAAGCTTGCGGTCTACCTGGCCTTAAACACAGGTTTGCGCCCATCAGAGGTGCTTGGCTTGGCACTAGAGGACATAGACTTTGATGAGGGCTATCTCATCATCAAGAGGACAAAGACCTATCGCGAGAGGCTCGTGCCCCTGAACAAGAAGACCATCGTCGAGCTCAAGCGCTACATATTCAACAACGGCATATCCAAAGGAAGGCTCTTCACAATGTCAAGGGACAGGTTCTCTAAGCTTATCTTGAGGTATTCCAGGAGGCTCGGGTTCAAGGTCACGCCCTACATGCTCCGCCACACCTTTGCAACGCTCTTTGTTGAGAACAATGGCAACCTTCTGATACTGAAGAACATCATGGGACACAGCCAGATTTCAACAACTGAAAGATATGTTCACGAGTCCAAGAGGATGATTAAGAGCGGCTATGACAAGGCCTGCCCAGAGTTCTGAATTTATTTTAATTTGGCAAAAGTTTAAATATTTGTCAAGATTATTTTTAGCAATTATATCGGTGATTTGTCATGAAAAGAATAATAGCTATTTTGATATCCTTAATATTTGTAATAGGCGTATTTGGAGTGGCTTCTGTAGCGGAACCTTGTGATCTTCCTGGCGTAAGTACAATTCGTGTTGGGGACACATTCTTTGTATATAGTCCATGCCCTATTTGCGACGGGGCCGATTTTCTTGAAGACAGTAATCCAGGGGGAGGCGGTGGGCACCACTATTACACAGCCAAAAAACCAGGGGAAGTAAGATTTTGTTATAGGTGTGGGCCTGAACAGATTGGTTGTAAAACTGTTACCATATTGCCACCTTGTAATCTTCCTGACGAAATAACAGTTCGTGTCGGGGACACATTCACATTAAAAGATTCATGTAAACCTTGTGATGAAAGTTATCTTGAAGATAAATATTTGGGGGATGGTGTACACCAATTCAAAGCCTTAAAACCAGGGAAAGTAAGTTTTTGTTATATTTGTGGGGATCCAGAATATTGTAGCACCGTTACCATATTGCCAAGAGCCCTCCCAATGGACAAGTTCATGAAGATATTTGGTTTCGGCAAGAAAGATTAATTATTTTTTATTTCAAACTTTTTCTTATATATTTTGAAATCAATGCTTAGTTATACCTAATCCGGTAAGACTTTGTCCTGAGTTCTGAATTTTAGGGCAAACTATTATATAATTGTTAATTTAAAATAATAAAGATACTATGAAAGAAATTAAATTTCCAAAAGGGGAGAAATCATGGAATGAAGAGCAAGTTGATGCCTTGCTTAGAATTGTTGAAGATATATTTCATAGAACGGACATAGATGCCCTAATCAACGGCTTCACAGAAAATTGTGTATTCAGATTTGCAGAGCAACCTGAGCAACATGGCAGAGAAGCATTACGTCGATTGTTCGAAGCACGTATGACAAGACAAAAGAATTATAGACTAAAGAAAACTAATCTTGCGCTTCAAGGAAATCGTCTTGCTAATATGTGGACAGGAACATGGCAAGATAGAGTTACTGGAAAGAAAATGGAAGGTCACGGAGTTGAAGTATGGGTGATGCGTGACGGAATGATCGCTGAATGGGATGCTGCCTTTAACGTATGGGAGGCAGAAGGAGAGAGAAGCTCTGCGGTCATGTAATATATTTTTTAATTTATTTTAAATACTCGTTATTTTTCATCAAGAAGATTATTGCACTCGTTTATATTTTTATTAATACCCACTATTTAAATAATATGATTAATTGATATTATTATACTCTCCTTGTTTTATTAAATTCGTTTAGTATCTGAATATCTTTTTTCACTCTTCTATAGTTTATTTTCGTTAGTACAGATATCTCATTCGCATCTAGAAATCCATCGTGCCTGTTTATTACTTCAATAACTTTAGTATCCATAAGATTCACCATAACAGAATCTAATCTAGTGGAAGGCATATATCCCTTAATAAAGCGAAAAATAGTATTTCTTATTTCTAAATGGAAAAAAATTAATACTATCCTTAACAATGTTCTCAAATAAATATCAATTTAGAGTATATTTTCGTAATTGATTTAATATTTTTTAAATATAACAAAAATTTGTTTTACTATCCAGTAGCACATAGGATTCTCTAAAGACTTATTACTATTGACTATCAATATTGTATAATTTATTGCTAACCAATAACCTTATATATAAGTATCAATATAGTTAATATCGTCAATCAACATTGACAAAACCTATCCGTTAGTAGGGATCTTGGAGCAGATTCCCTGCATATAAAACTCCAATTACGATGATGGGGGAGGAATCCCCCTGAGTATACGATTTTTTTATCATACTATTACGTTAAACGTCTATAAATTAGGATTACCTATACGACAATACTATCTGCAAACACCGAAAAGTTTATATATAATTGCCTTAAAATATGTTTGTTTGAGTATATTATTTCTAGCTAATATTTGCTAAAGAGAATATATTCAAGCGTGTTGAGAAAGTCATCGACTTTTTCAAACAAAAAAATGGAGGAAAAACAAATGTCTGGAATTGGATATTTTGGTCCAAAGAGAAAGCCCGGATACGAAGAGCAGCCATCAATAAACCCTAGCTTCTTGAAGTTTAGGTTGCCATTCTACCACTACCCAATCGAGTATCAGGACTTTATCCAAGGAATGATTTTGGCATGTGTACCACTAGGTATTACTGCGATTATGGATTCTGCATTAAAGTTTCCAATCGAAGTAGCAGTTCTAATGGTATTGATAAACAACTTTTTCTACTTGTGGCACACATCCTTTGGTGACCCATCAGTCGCCGGTTGGATTACGCCTGGTATACCAATCTATACAGCCTATTATGAGACATTCTCAAAGGAGATAGTTGGCCCATCAGGAGTTTACATAGAAAGAACACAGGCCCTTATTGCTGCACAGATAATATTGGCAGTAATATTCTTAGTGTTCGGTCTTACAGGACTCGGTACAACTTTCGTCGAGCACATCCCTACCTCAATCACAGCGGGTATTCTTCTAGGATCCGGTATCGCATCCGTAGAAAGAATTTTCAACCCAGCTCAGCCATTCGTAAATCAATACCCAGTATCTTTCTTAGTTTCAGCAGCATTGTCACTGTTCCTACTGTTCTCAAAACGAGCAATCGCTTGGAGAAAGAGGAATAAAATACTTGCCTGGATAGGTGGATTTGGTATAGTACCTGGATTCATCGTTGGATACATACTAGGACTTATAACTGGAGAAATCAAGTTAGACCTCTCAGTAGTATTCAAGAGCTTAATCATCGATATGCCATTCGGCAGGATGATTGCGGAAGTATCACCATTCGGTATAGGGTGGCCAACTGCTATAATGTTCGGTTCAGGATTTGCTGTAGCTATTGTAGCTTACATCATTGCATTCGGAGACTTCATCGTCTTAAAGGCATTGATTAAGCAGGCTGACGAAGCAAGACCTGATGAAAAAGTCGTCGTACCAATTGGAAGATCACACATAATTTGTGGTTTAAGAAACCTTGTACAAGGTATGTTCTTACCCTACCCACCTTTCCTAGGCCCACAGTGGACTGGAGGACAGGCATTGGTAGTACAGAGATACATGAACTCAACACCTGAGCAGGAATACACCTACTGGGGTGGAGCTACAAGCATCTTCTGGGGTATGACAATTGCATTAGCATTAAACCCTGTTGTTCAGATAATGCTACCAGCAAAGAACATCGGATTAGGTCTTACCTTATTAATCCAGGGATACCTATGTTCCTACCTTGCCATGGAAATGTGTGAAACTAACATCCAGAGAGCTATTGCAGGTATAATGACCGGAGCTTTGATCATGGCCAACTACGTGGCACTATGGAAGCCAATACTTGGTCAGTACAGTTCATTCTTCTCCGCACCAGCAATGGGTCTAATCGTTGGTATAGTTCTCTACATCCTCATTGAGTGGGAAGGCGGAGACAAGGGCAAGAAGAAAAAATAAATAAATTATTTTATTTTTTATATTTTTATATTTCTAATTCTTTATTATCTATGTATAGAAGATTATCCTTTCATGCAAACTCTTATAAACTTTTTATATGTGGTATGACTAAGGGATATAATGGTTACTGTAAAAGTTTCTAAAAGAAAAAGAATGCGATCAAAGGTGTACCTTAAAAAAAGTTTGCCGTTCTTCGTGGCGAGTCTTGTAATTATTCTAGGGGGACTTCTTTTGATAGGGTATGTGTTTAAAGAAAAGACCTACCTTGGTTCAGCTCAATGGGCATGGTTTATTGCGTCATTCTTAGGATCTCAATATGTAAATTTAAAGTATATAGTGGAGAAATGATACTATGGATTTTGCTGATATATTTAGATATATAATACTTTTAATAATCGGGGTGTACTTAATTAATGCATACATAAATGGGCAAGTTTCCCTGAGGAATTTAATAATCTCTGCCGTAGTATGCGCAGCAGTATATTTTATAGTTGCAAGGCCCGATAAATATTAAAATGGTGTTACCCGATGAAAATCTTATCTAAAAAAAAAGTTATGCCCGCTCCATGGCTCGCCGAATTAGAAAAAGGGCCTATCTTGGATTCTTTTAATAGCCTTAAGAAGGATAAGGAAGTCTTTGAAGCATATAAGCCAGTTAAGCTGGGTAAGCACTTATACTATAGTTCATTGTATTATTCAAAAAAACTAACAAAACAGGAACTATCTAAACTTGTTATTCTTGATGAAACAGGCACAATCCTAAAAGATAAAGAAAAAGCTTACAAAGTTAGTTTAGCATTAAACATATTCACTAGATCAATTCCTTCAGAGAATGTTAAGTTCATAATGAGAAATATTGAGGAAATTGACGATGTTAAAAGATTTAAATCTAAGGCGGATTATTATATCCCTACTGCTAAATTGTTTTTATCAAAAAAAGATGCAGAGATACTAGAAAAATCCTTTTCAGAGTATACTCAACACGAACACAAAGCTAGATTGTTACTCGCAAACTTTGTAGATGGGCTCAATTCCATTGGTCAATCTGAGTTTATCGATTACAAAGTTTTGATTGATTTATATGATGATTATATCAAAGCTGGTTTTGAAAGAGTGAAATCTAAGGAGAATATACTGAAATACGTTGAGCTCATGAGGGAAGTTAAAAAATCATTCCGTAATCGTGAAGATGAGTTCTTGGATACTGAAGCTGGGTCTTATTTCATGATTGATAGGATTGAGGTATATATCCGAAAAGAAATTAACTACCTAGAATTAAGATATACTCCGCTTAGACAATACTACTCAAGAAATATTGCTGAAGACGAAACAAAAATGATAATGGAATATTTTAATAAAAATATCTAATCTATTTCTCTTATTTTTATTAACACTGTTTATTCATTTTATTATAAATTTAGGGTAATCTAAAAAATATAATATTATATTAACTTTTTTTCTAATATATTTAATATATATTATTTATATTTTAGAATTATGTTATATTTAGTTATTTTTTAATTTTATTATATATTTAGAAATATTATGATATTAGAATATAAATTTATAGAAAACCTTATATATAATTTTATTCAGGATAAATTGGTTTACCTAAAATAAGTAGGTTAACCTAAAAAAATGGAGGGAAAATAAATGTCGGGAATAGGATATTTTGGTCCAAAGAGAAAGCCTGGCTACGAAGAACAGCCTTCAATTAATCCTAGCTTCTTGAAGCTAAGACTGCCATTCTACCACTACCCAATCGAGTACCAGGACTTTATCCAAGGAATGATTTTAGCATGTGTACCACTTGGTATTACAAGTATTATGCAATCTGCAATGAACTTCCCAATCGAAGTAGCAGTTCTAATGGTAATGTTAAACAACTTTTTCTACTTGTGGCACACATCCTTTGGTGATCCATCAATCGCTGGTTGGATTACGCCTGGTATACCAATCTATACAGCCTACTATGAGACATTCTCAAAGGATATAGTTGGTCCAACAGGAGTTTACATAGAAAGAACACAGGCTCTTATTGCAGCTCAGTTAATATTGGCCGTAATCTTCTTAGTATTCGGTCTTACTGGACTTGGTACAACTTTCGTTGAAAAAATTCCAGTGTCAATTACAGCAGGTATTCTTTTAGGATCCGGTATCGCATCCGTAGAAAGAATCTTCAACCCAGCACAGCCATTCGTAAAAGATTTACCAGTATCTTTCTTAGTTTCAGCAGCATTGTCCCTGTTTCTACTGTTCTCAAAACGAGCAATCGCTTGGAGAAAGAGGAATAAGTTACTTGCTTGGATAGGGGGATTCGGTATTGTACCTGGATTCGTCATTGGATACATCCTTGGTCTTATTACTGGAGAAATAAAGCTTGATATGGCAAAAGTTACTTCAAAAATTATAATAGATATGCCATTCGATAGAATGCTAAATGAAGTATCAATCTTTGGAGTAGGTATGCCATCTCCTATAATGTTTGGATCTGGATTAGCAGTAGCTATTGTAGCTTACATCATTGTGTTCGGAGACTTCATCGTCTTAAAGGCATTGATTAAGCAGGCTGACGAAGCAAGACCTGATGAAAAGCTTGTCGTACCAATTGGAAGATCACATGTAATTTGCGCATTGAGAAACTTTGTTCAAGGAGCATTCTTACCCTACCCACCATTCCTTGGCCCACAGTGGACCAGCGGACAGGCATTGGTAGTACAGAGATACATGCACTCAACACCTGAGCAGGAATACACCTACTGGGGTGGAGCTACAAGCATATTCTGGGGAATGAGTATCGCATTAATGTTAAACCCATTAGTTCAGATAATGCTACCAGCAAAGAACATCGGATTAGGTCTTACCTTATTAATCCAGGGTTACCTATGTTCCTACCTTGCCATGGAAATGTGTGAAAACAACATCCAGAGAGCTATTGCAGGTATAATGACAGGAGCTTTGATCATGGCTAACTACGTTACATTATGGAAGCCAATATTTGGAATGTACAGCGCATTCTTCTCCGCACCAGCAATGGGTCTACTCGTTGGTATAGTACTTCACATATTAGTTGAAAGAGAAGGTGGAGCAACAAAAACTAAAAAGAAATAAATATATTAATTTTTTATTTTTTTTATTCTCAATAAAAATTAATTAAAAAAAAACAATAAATATTCTTATTAAAAAACTAATTTCAATAATCTTCATCATCATTAGCGAACTTAGCTGCAATAATAAGCCCTATAACAATAATAACTAGCCCTAGACTAAAAATACCGTCCTTAAGTGGCAGAAAATCTAAATTGTATCCGAGTATGCTGGAAAGCATAAGGGCAAATCCTATAATAGCTATTATAGTTCCAATAATGTGCGTAGCTTTTACTTTCATATTTCCTTACAGATTGATTTTGTTTAAATAATTAATTGTTTTATATTCGATCTCTTAAAAGAATATGATTTTTATTAATTTTGTAATTGATTAACTTTACCAAAAACTTTATAAATAGTTAGTTTAATCTAACTTTTGTAGCTTAACCTAATTCCAGACATAGGTTTCCTACATTTTTATTTTTTTTAATTTTTATTTCTGGTGTGATTAAATTTAAAAACTATTTTTTTATATATACTTCAGGGCTCGTAGCTCAGTTGGTATGAGCGCGGCATTCGCAATGCCGAGGCCGCGGGTTCAAATCCCGCCGAGTCCACTAATGGATAACTTTTTTAAACTTTTACCATTATCATAAACTGGGCCCATGGTCTAGTTGGTCATGACGTCACCCTCACACGGTGGAGGTCCTGGGTTCGAATCCCAGTGGGCCCATATTTGAGAAATAAGTTTTATCTATTAATCGTGGGTGGCTACTTGAAGTATACAAGAGATGAATTTTTTGATGCGTTTGGTAACAAACCATGGATTTCACCATTTGAAAAGATAGTTGTTCTTGCAGATAATGAAAAAAGAATAATTGAGATTTTCGAAAAACATCCAAGAGGAATGGCAACAGCTTCTTGGGTGACATATCACTATCCCAAGGCTTCATCATTGATAACACAGGCAATAGGTGAAGGCAGTCAAAGTTTTTTTAGAGTTAAAGAAGGAAAATGTGACTTGGAATTAGTAGCAGGTATCTCTGCAGCAGGTATCGAAGAAGTAAAGATCTATGAAGACAAAGTTAATATTACTTATGCCGGTTTAGGTGGAGGAGGTGTTGGAGCTGTACTCAATAGAGGCCTTGCCGAAGGAGTCCGCTCTGTCGAGATACTTGATTATGGTGGGGGTGGGGGATTAAGCAAAGCTACACTCTCTTTTGATTTAAAGCAAAAGATCGTAGTAGGTGTCGATGACACAGATACAAAAGAAGAAGGGGCAACATGGTCTTTGGCAAATGAAATTGCATACAAAATAGAAATGGAAGGTTTAGCTGATTATCTTAGACATACACTAGTACAACTATACCCAAGAAATCCCCACAAAACCCAAAATTGCGTAAGCACAGCTTTGACTTTCGGTGTTGATCCAAAAAATATTCCACTGTTCAAAAAGAGAATTTTCGAACTTTTTAATAAGTATACTCTTTCTAAAGAAACTGGTTTAGTTCTGTTGACTGGTATCGGAATAGATAAAGAACTTCGAGATTATTCTTTTAAAGTTAAAACTTCATTAATGTCTCTAGATGAGGCAATTCGTTTTTCCAATAAAGTAAAGAACTTAGAAGTTCTAATGGATAATTGGGGTTTGATAGGAGCAATTGCCGCTTTAGGATACTCCGAAGACCCCAATGAGGCTGTGAGATTATGAAATCATTTGTGAGTCCTTATAATTTTGTTAAGGATGTTAATATAACAGAAGATCCTAAAAATATCATTGTTTATGATACTACTTTAAGAGACGGGGAGCAGACACCTGGAATTTGTTTTACTCCTGATGAGAAATTAGAAATTGCAATAAAACTAGATGAATTAGGAATCCCCCAAATTGAAGCAGGATTTCCCGTTGTGTCAGACGGTGAAAGAAGGGCCATAAGAAATATAACAAAACAGTCCTTAAATTCTGAAATACTTGCCCTTACCAGAACAATGAAGAATGACATAGACATTGCTTTATCTTGTGATGTTGATGGGATAATCACTTTTATTGGGACTTCAGATCTTCATTTAAAATATAAACTAAAGATGACCAGAGAACAGGCACTTTCAAAAGCGGTCGAGGCAGTTGAATATGGTAAGAGCCATGGTATCTTTGTTGCTTTCACAGCTGAGGACTCTACTAGAGCGGACTTAGATTTTATCTTAGAACTCTTCAAAGCAGCTACTGAAGCAGGCGCAGACAGAGTTCACATAGCCGATACAACTGGGTCTATAAGGCCCATGGGGATGAAGTATCTAGTTAGTCAGATTAAAAATAATATTGATAATACACTAGGAATTCACTGCCATGATGATTTTGGTCTTGCAGTTGCCAACTCTCTTGCAGCGTTTGAAGCAGGTGCTAGAGCTATATCTACAACAGTTAACGGAATAGGAGAAAGGGCAGGGAACGCTTCATTAGAAGAAATTATAATGAATCTTCAGCTCTTGTATGGGATAGAGATGCCTTTCAAATATGAAGTGTTATATGAGCTTTCAAGATTAGTTGAAAAGTATACTACGATGCCTGTACCAAAAAATAAAGCTATTGTAGGAGACAATGTATTTTCTCATGAGTCTGGTATTCATGTTGCTGCTGTCCGAGCAGAGCCTTTAACTTATGAACCTTATGCTCCTGAATTTGTAGGCCAAAAAAGAAGAATTATACTCGGGAAACATTGTGGTGTTAGTTGTATTGAATATAAACTTGAAGAATTAGGTTTATGGATACCTGATAATGAAAAAGAAATTCTTATCCTCAAGATCAAGGAAATGGCAGAAAGAGGGGCTAAAGTAGGGGATAAGGAATTTAAGAATATGGTCCAAGAGATCCTTTCAAAGGGTAAAATATGAAAAACTCATATTCTGGGGCAGAAATAATATCTAAAGCAATTAAGGATTCAGGAGTTGAAACACTTTTCTGGTATCCTGGAAGGGAAATACTGCCTCTTTATCATGAATTGGAAGATAATGGTGTATCTATCATTAGATCTTCTCACGAGCAATGTGCAGTCCACAGTGCCGATGGATTCTATAGGGCCAGTGGTAGGATATCTTCCGCAATCACATCAACTGGGCCAGGCTCAGTCAATGCAATGATGGGATTAGCATGTGCCTATAAAGATGGCTCATCATTAGTTTTAATCACTGGGCAAGTTCCCAGTAACAGGATAGGAACTGATGCTTTTGAGGAAGTAGACTTACTTGCAATGACTTCCAATATAACAAAGAAAAATATTAGGGTTAAGGATGACTTATATCTAGAGATAAGGGATTCTTTTAATCAGGCCATATCTGATAGGCCAAGGCCAGTTCATGTTGAAGTTCCAACAGACTTATTTGAACAACAATTTTCAACGGATTTTGACTATCTAGAAAAAATATCGAAGACTAAACTCGACATTGATAAAATTAAACTTGCCATAAAATTGATTAACGAGTCTGAAAGACCGTTAATCCTTTCTGGATATGGCGCCATTATATCTAATTCGGGAAATAATATTCACTCACTTTCTAATAAAATTGGAGCCCCAATAGTGACAACACTTCCTGGAAGAGGGATTATAGATGAAGACGAAAATCACGCATTTGGAACGCTTGGCGTCAGGGGTACAAATAATTCTAAAATGGCCTTTGAGAAATCAGACTTAATAATCTCCTTTGGAGTCAAATTCTCAGATAGAACTTCTTACAATATATTAGGTAACTCAAAGAGAATAATAGATGTTAACATAGAGAAAAATAAAAAAAATTTAGAAGTTGACCTATCTCTTGTCGGAAACTTAGATGAAATAATTAACAATATACTAATTGGTGTTTCTAGAAAAACTGATCTTTGGATTAATAAAAATCCAATGAAAAAGTTAGATGGAATCTCATCTTCTTCTAAACCTTTGAAGCCACAAGCCGCTATTTTTGAAATACTTCAAAAACTAAACAAGGAAGATATTGTTGTTACAGACACCGGCTCAATAACAGTATGGACACATCTGCTGAAAAAAGTTCACTTCCCACGCACATTTATTTGTTCGCACTCATTTGGTGCAATGGGATTCGGATTACCCGCATCTATAGGGGCCAAATTATCAAACCCTGAAAAGAGAGTCGTTTTAATAACTGGCGACGGCGGGCTTTTGATGGTATTGGGCGAGTTACTAACCCTTTCAGAAAATAATATTGATGTAAAAATTTTTCTGATCAATAACGGAGTATTGGGGACAATTAAACAGTATGAAGATGCAAAATTTGGGGGGAAATACCCTTTTTCAATAGGTAAGAAGGATTTTGTAGAAATATCAAAAGGCCTTGAAGTTCCTGCCCTTAGAGTTGAAGACAAAGGGGAAATGAAGAGAGGGATTAGAGAAACTCTGGGTTCAGACGGCCCTATGCTTTTGGATATAATAACAAATCCAAATGAGAAAGTTCCATCAGGCGGAATTTAGAATATTCTCTCCCAATTTTTTTCCTAAAGCCATTAGTGAAAGGATCGGGGGGGCACCTGGTGATTCTGGGAGTATACTTGCATCACACACATAAAATCCCATTTTTGTCTTGAATTGATTGTCCACAGTGATTCCTATTGATGCAGTTCCTCCAGGATGGGCCCCAATAGCTTCTGTTGAAACAATTGTATCCACTCCTGATCTCTTTAGTATCCTCGAGGCAATAGCAACACCGTTTGATATCTTCTGGACATCTTTTCCAGTACAGTATTTTTCAATAAAACTTTTGTCAACATAGCCAAAAGAGTCATCTTTGATTTTGATCATTAAACCGATTATATTTTCTCTTTTAGATTCTATTTTCTTCTCACTGAGCATTTTGATAATTCTTTCTGAATAGTAAGGGGAAATTAAGAAATCATTAAAGGGTATGTAAGCCGCCATATTTATTTCATCTTTGAAGGATTGATTACTCTTGCCACCTATTGTAACAAATACGTCTACAAAAAGCTTCTTTGGAGTTATTATGCCTGAATTATTAAGCACCTTGGGCGTATCTAGGGCACCGGCGCTCAAGATCACATTTTTTGCAGAAATACTAACAGTATTCTCTTTATCATTACCTTGAACTGTGAAGAATTTTCCATTTTTATTTATTTTTAAAGCTTCAAAATTAGTCTTTAGCTCAGCACCTTTAGAAATGGCCTTTTCGATATATAGAAGGGAAGTTTTTTTTGCCTGAAATTGACATCCCATATTGCATTTCCCACATTTTTTACATTTCTTAAAGTCAATCATTTTGGGCATTATCTTTGGCTCATAACCTAATTCTTTAGATTTTTCAATGAATAGAGTCGTTCTGCCGCCTAACATATTTTCAGGGATGGGCGATACTTCAAAATCTCTTTCAACTTCCTCCAGTTCTTTTTCAATATCTATGCCGAGTTTTTTCATTTCTTTTTCTTGTGTTCTTACGCCATTTGCTATTGCTAATAATGTTGTCCCTCCAACACCCGTGCCACTTAAAATTTCTATTTTGCCATGCTCTTCGAAATCTTTACAAGAAGAGGCTCGAACATAACCTTTGTGGGCTTCGTTTAAGGCAAGATAATCGCCTTTTTCTAGTATTAGAACTTCATAATCGGAAGATATCTTTTCTGCCACAGCGGCGCCACTGGCGCCACTTCCAATTATGATATAATCGTATTTGTCCATAGCATCCCATAAAACTAAATTTTGGCCAATTCATCTATTTTTTTCATGAATGTTTCTTTCTTATATGAGAGTTCTTTTTCCTCTTCTTTTATCTTCTTTTCTATCTTATCTAGCCCGAGATTTCCAGTAGCGCCTGTATGTGTTTTTGATTTTATGTTTTCTACTGGATTCTTATTTTTTAGTGATTCTAGGTTAATCCCAACTTCTTTGTAGGCATCTCTAAATGGTGTCCCTTCCTTTACTAGTTCCAATACCCGGTCAGTTGCATACACTTCAGGAGAAAACGACTTAACTAATACCTCTTTGTTTACCTTTATCTTGGGGATGAAATATCCTAGGATGTATAGGGTCTGCTGTGTGATATCAAAGCTTTCCATTAAAGGGCCTTTTGTCAGTTGGAAATCTCTATTATACCCAGAATAAAGTGAAGTGATTATCCCAGTAACCCTAACGTAAAGAGAGTTTACAACGTTTGCTTTGGCTCTTGTAAGTTCAAGTAAAGCAGGATTTCTTTTTTGTGGCATAAGACTTGAGCCACCACAAAACTCCTCCGGTAGGGTGAAATAATTAAACTCAGGTATAGAAAATAAGATTAAATCATTTGCAAACTTTGAAAGATCCATCATTACCTGGGAGAGAGCAAATATAATTATGGATTCTGTTTTACCCCTACTGTTATTTGCATATAGAACGTTATTTTGTACCTTTTCGAATCCCAAGAGAGTTGCTACGTATTCTCTATCAATATTTAGGTTAACTCCATAGCTTGCAGCACTTCCCAGTGGGGATTGATCATTAATTTTGAACGCACTTTTCAGTAGATAAAGATCATCTAAGAGACTTTCTAAGATGGCGCTTGTCCAAAGACCTACTGAGGAGGGCATGGCTCTTTGGGTATGAGTTCTCCCCGGCATCGGCACGAACTCATTTTCTTTAGAGAACTCTAGTAGTATTTTGCACAGGTCTAGAACACTTTCCATCATATCAAATAATCTTTCTTTAGAGTATAATCTAACGTCCAAGAGTATCTGATCGTTTCTACTCCTTGCAGTATGAATTTTCTTACCAACATCGCCCAATCGTTCAGTTAAGAAATTTTCCACAGCTGTATGTACATCTTCATCTTCTTTATTTATTATGAACTTTCCTTGTTCGTGAAGATCTAAGATATCAATTAAATTCTTTTTAATTTCTAGAAGTTCTTCTTCCGAAAGAATTCCTATTTTTTTGAGCATAGTTGAATGAGCAATATTTCCAATTACGTCAGCTTTGATTAGCTTCATATCCCAAAGATAATCGTCGCCAACTGTAAAATTTTCAACAGTTTTGTCGAGTTCATATTTTTTTTTCCAAAGTTTAGCCATATACTTACTCCCTCAACATCATAAAAAATAAAAATTTAAATATTTATCTGGACCTTTTGGCTAAAACTTCGTACATAAGGCCCATAACTTTAGCTGCGTCCTTTGAAATTCTTTGATCCATACCTCCGACCTTAATAGACCTTATCTCAGGGGCAAATAATGATGAGTCGGATTCCCTTTTTACTATTTCTATATTTCCTCTGAATAATTTCACTTTGTAATTTCCATTAATGTGCTCCTGGCTTTTGATAATATAACTGTCCAGAGAATCTTTCAATGGGTGGAACCATCCTCCATGGTATACCATGTATCCCCATTTCTGTTCTACAATCTTTTTAAACAAGATTTCTTCCTTTGTAAGGCACATCTGTTCTAAGTCTTTATGGAGTTTTAGGATAATTGTGGCTCCAGGGGCTTCGTATATCTCTCTACTCTTGAGATTCATTATACCTTCTTCAAATATATCTATTTTTCCAATACCATGCATTCCCCCAATAATATTAAGCTCCGTTAAAAGCTCCAACAAGTCAATTTTTTTCCCGTTTAATGATACTGGCACACCATTTTCAAAGGAAATATCTAGAAATGTAGGAACATCGGGTGTATTTTCAAGGGACCTTGTCCACATCCACAGACTATCCGGAAGCTCTTGGTCTAGATCAATCGCCCCACTTGCGATAGACCTACACCATAATGTTTTGTCATCGCCACCAGATATTTTTTCTGTAACATAGATTCCCCACAACTCACAAAGTTTTTCTTCTTCTTTTCTCGTTAGATCAAAATCTCTTACTGGCACCAATACATTTAGTTCTGGGGCAAATAACTTGAATACATTGTGCATCCTGTACTGGTCATTTCCCTTTCCGCTTGAACCTTCCATTAGGGCATCACAGCCCAATTCTTTTCCTTTGAGTGCTACTATGTTAGCAATTAACTGCCTCGTCATTGACGTGCTCACTGGGTACCCCATGTAATCTGAGTTTGCCATGATTGCCATCGGTATCCATTTTTTTACAAATTCTTCTTTTGCATCTATAATTATTGGCTCTATTTCTAGAATATTTGCTTTTTCAAATGCGATGTCAATTTCTTCTTTTCCTTGGCCAACATCAATCATTATAGGTACGATCTCTTTAGCGTTATACACCCTTTTTAGAAGTTCTATGCATAGGCAGGAATCAACTCCTCCAGAGTATGCAACTGCAACTTTTTTTACAGAGGGTATGTCAACCCCTTCAAATTTATTTAGTATTTCTTTCATAGGTAAAACCTTCCCTCGAATCATTGGACCGGTTATAAGGATTTTGACTTATTTGTATCAATAATAGACTATTATGTATAATTTTATACTTATCGATGTATTTAATTAAGTGAATCCTTATATTACTACTATAATTATATTAAATTATCAAAAACAATATAAAATGTAGTACCAAAAGAAGATTATAATTGCTGTACATGGATGGATAAAATGGTTTACATAATAAAAAAGAATGTAAATGGGGAAAATTATTACTATCTCAATCATTCTGTTCGGATGGGTGGCAGGGTTAAGACTGTTTCCCAGTATCTTGGGAAAGGTCCCTTTACCCAGTCTGAAATAGAATACTTAGTGAAAGAAAAGTCTCAAATGATACTTCTTGAAGCCGAGTTTTTGAAGATATTTTCTAAAAAGTTAGAATACAAAGATCATATTCTTCCAACCTCTTTTATAAATATAATAGAGCGGTTAAAAGAAATAAATAGAATAATGGCTCCCTTCAATAAAAGTTATTTTGATAAATTTGAAGAAAATCTTAGATTGAGGTATGTCCATGGGTCAACAGCAATTGAAGGTAACACTTTATCATTGAGGGATGCACAACTTATACTTGAAGAGGATACACCGGCAGGGAATACTCTAAGAGAAATGTATGAGATATTGAACTATAAGGATCTTTTTAAATTTCTTAGGAGCTATAGCGGGGATATCAATCTAAAATTTATTCTAAAAATTCACGAGATTCTCATGAAAAATATAGACGATGAAAATGCTGGGTCACTTAGAAATATAGATATTTCCATATCCGGATCTGATTACGATCCTACTCCTTTCCCGGTCTTAGAAGATGAGCTCAATAACCTAATTAATTGGTACAAGGAAAAAAAATTAAAAATGTTTCCCGTTGAACTAGCTTGCCACTTTCACCAAAAATTTGTTGAAATTCACCCATTCATTGATGGGAATGGTAGGGTTTCCAGGGAATTACTAAATTTTATCTTTATTAAAAATAATTACCCGAGGCTTGTTATACCATTTGAGAGGAGGGGAGTTTACCTTAGGTGCATAGATATTGGAAATTCAGGAGAACTAACACCTTTCATTATTTTTATATCGGGACTTTTGATCGAAGACTCATTTAAACCTGTAGAAACATTTTTTAGGCAATTGAAGGAAAAAATAAAGGAAGAAAAATACTCTACTGATATATCATCCGAGCTTGACAGCACTATGAATGACTATAAAGAGATATTGGAAATAATTAGAGGGATGGAAGGCAGAATAGAAAATTTGAACTTGAATGAGTTACGAAAGGGTAAATGGAAATAATTTTAGAACGATAAAAAAATAAAAACATAATATTTAAATAGGTCTGATAATGAATATTCTCATGAAAAAAACTAGCTTAATATTAATCTTAATACTGTTTAACATATCAATAATAAATATTTATGCAGATGAGCTTTCTTGGAGTTTTGAAACAGGGGATGATATCGCGTCTGTTGTGGCATCTTCTGATGGGGCTTACATAGCCGCCGGATCTTATGATAATTATGTATATCTTTTAAATAAGAGTGGAACACAGTTATGGAAATTTCAGACTGGTAGCAATGTAGAATCGGTAGCTATATCGGCAAATGCCCAGTACATAGTAGCAGGTTCTTGGGATAAAAGAGTCTATTTATTAAATAAATCAGGGCAGAAGATTTGGGATCGAGTGACATCTGACCAAGTTAATAAGGTTACTATAACTGTAGATGGATCGTATATCACAGCCACCACAAAAGATTATAGTGTTTTTGTATATGATAAAGCTGGAACTCAGATTAGTACATACGATTCAAGAGGTAGGCTAGCCTCTTCTTCTGTATCCCCCGATGGGAAATATATGGCCGTTGGTACAAACGATAGTAATCTTATTTTATTTTCTGGTTCAGGAGACCGTTTGTGGGATTACAAGGCAGGAGGTAATTTTCAATCAATTTCCTTAACTCCCGATGCATCTTCTATCGTTGCAGGTTCATTTGATAGCAAAGTTTATCTTTTTGATAAAAAAGGGCTCTTACTTTGGTCAAAACCAACTGGTGCCGCAACACACTTAGTTTCAATCAATAAAAATGGCTCTAGAATATTTACTGCGGATTTAAATGACAACATTTATCTATTCGATTCTTCAGGGAAACAATTACTCAAAAGAAAATTGAATGACAAAGCAAATGCTGTTTCTATGACATTAACAGGGGATTATATTGCTGTAAGTTCTCTTGATAGAGTTATCAGCTTAGTTAATAGTTCTGGATCTTTATTATGGAGTATTGAGAATGAAAGCGCTCTAAATTCATTATTCTTAACTAACGATGGGAAATTAATCGCAGGATCGAAGGACAATAAAATTTACTTCTATGATTTAAGTTCCTATATAAAGCCAGAAACATCACAACCCCCAAAAGAATCTACGCCTGCCGAAGGATCTCAAATACCTGTGCCTGATACCAAACCACCAGTAACAACAGATGATGGTCCACCTCCTGTAACAGTTCCAGATACAACTGCTACAACTTCTAGTAGTTTTCCATTCATATACTTAGTGCCTTTAGCAATAGTAATAGTTGCGATAGTGGCAGTAGTATTTATGAAAAAAGGAAAAACATCAACTATTCCAACAATAACAAAAGAAGCTCCAATAAAAGATGAGTTCAAATGTCCATCATGTGGATCACCTATCGAAAAAGGGGCTAAATTCTGTGGCAGTTGTGGAAACGATATCAAAGAAAAAGTAGATTTAAAATGCCCAAATTGCGGTGCATCAATCGGGAAAGACAGTAGTTTTTGTCCAGAATGTGGTCATAAGATTTAAAATATTAAAAAATAATTATTTACATTTTAAAGCTTTAATGACCTCTTCAGCAATCATAACCCCGGCCCTCTTCTGGGCTTCATGGGTCGATGCTCCTATGTGCTGAGTCAGAACTACGTTATCAAACTCTAGAAGCTTGCTATTCATCGGCGGCTCTTCTTCAAACACATCAAGACCCGCACCTAGTATCTTCCCAGACGACAATGCTTTGCAAAGTGCATCTTCATCAATTATCCCTCCTCGGGAGGTATTGATTATGATCGCATTATTTTTCATTTTTTCAAATTCTTTGTCTGAAATCATATGCTTTGTAGAATCAATCAATGGTACGTGTAGTGTAATAACATCACTTCTTTCAATTAGTTTTTCAAGAGTAACAGGTTCAGCTTCACCACTTTTTATCTGCTCATCTGTTAGTAAAGGATCATAGGCAATTAGACTCATACCACATGCTTTTGCCATTCTGCCGATATTTCTTCCGATTCTTCCAAATCCAACGATTCCCAAAGTTTTACCATTGAGTTCGTGGCCCATAAGGGATTTTTTTTCCCATCTCTTTTCTCTTGTTAATCTATCTGCTCTTGCAATATTTCTAGAAACAGATAGCATCAATCCAAAAGCAAGCTCAGCTACAGAATCAGAACTTGCCTGAGGGGAGTTTACAACTTTTACCCCTAACCCTTGGCAACAATTGACATCGACATTGTCAAGTCCGACACCGGCTCTAGCAACAACCTTTAGATTTTTGCCTTTTTTTATTATGTCTTCAGTTATATTCGGTTTACTTCTAACAATTACCCCATCATAGTTTTCTATAATAGACATAATTTCATCTTTAGAAATACCTTTTTTTACATCGACTTCAAACTCTTTTTTGAGTTTGGATATTCCCTCTTCTGCAATATCTGACGCAACAAGAATCTTCATATTAATCACTAAAAATGGTCTATAAAAATACTTAAATATCTTTGTATAGTTTTAGTCAATATGATTGATAAAAAGCTTCTTGATATTTTAGCATGCCCAGTCTGTAAAGGGGATATATTAGAGGAAAAAGAGGAACTTGTGTGCGTAAAGTGCAAAAGGAGATACCCTGTTAGGGAAGGTATTCCTATAATGCTTGAAGAAGAAGCAAGAATCGAGTGAATCGATGGACAATAGAACTAAATTATTTATATATTCTTTTATAGGCTTCTCCGTAAATCTTTCTTATATCGCGGGTAACTTATTTATTTCAAATTTTGCCGAGTTTCTAGGCGCATCGAAATCTTTTATTGGATTAATTAATGCTATTTTACCTTTCTTCTCAATTTTGTCTGCACCACTATTTGCAAGAAAAGCTGCAAAGCTTAGAAGAAAACTTCCCATAATTAGAGTTGGCCTTGTTGTAGGAATATTTTTTTCCACGCTGCTCTTTTTTTCAAATGATAAGTATCTGATATTTTTCCTTAGAATGGGAATGGGTGTATCATTTGGTGCAATAATGGCCTTGACGAATTCATTAGCAACAGAAATAAACATTAACAAAAGAGGCAAGTATTTTGGCATATACAGTGGGTCATGTTCCTTTGGGTGGGGAATAGGTGCACTTCTTGTAGGTCTTGTAATCACTCAAAGATATAATAATGCTTTTCTAATATCTGTGTTATTTTTAGCAATAGGTTTCGTGGCTACATTTTTTGCTAAAGAGAAATATACCGCAGCTGATTACTTTGGAATTGATTTTGATACATTTAAAAAATTCTTCCCATTTTACCGAACTTTATTCTTGAGGCATTCAGTAGCTACAGCACTATGGGCATTTTTACCAGTTTACTTGGAATTTACTTTGGGATTTGATAGATTTGCCATCTCCTCAATTTTTTTCATTAATAATTCCTTACAGATACTAACAATGCCTTTATCAGGTCATTTATCCGATAAAATAAAGAAAAAATATGTTGCGTTGGCCGGTCTTATAGGATCTTTTATTTTTTTATTTACATTCACTATAATAAAGATGCCAATCGAATTTTTACTTTTACAGATACTAGTTGCATTTTCGTGGGCGTTACTTTACATGGGTATCTCATCACTTGTCACTAGTTCATCAAATTGGAATGAAAGGGGAGAGGCTATGGCTGGACTTTCTATGTCAATAAATCTTTCAAGTATAGTAGGCCCTTTGATTGGAGGTGTTATCTATCAATTAACGGATTTTTCCACAATGATATACCTCTTATTGCCCTTATGTATACTAGCAATTATTTCTTCTATTTTTTTAAAAGAAAAGGAAGAAATTCCCCACAATATTTATAAATAAATTTTTTATTTAATTTTTATGGCAAAAAAGAAAAGCAAGAAAGGCATGAAAGTATCCAAAAAAACACTAAGTGCTATTTTGTTGTTGACTATTATTGGAGTTTCAATGGCCTCTCTTTATTATGTTAATTATTTAGGAAATAAGGCATTTGATGAAGAAGGGACGCCCACAACTATCCTCTATAATACAGAAAATGATCAATCCATTAAAGTAGTTTCATATGTTGAAGGAGATCCACTTATTGTAATGAGAAGGATGTTTACTGAAGACGAAGTCAAAAGTGTTTATTTGCTCTTCAAAGCAATGCCTGGATCCTCGCCTGATAATTCTTATCTTGTCAGAGGAGTTGCCTCAATAAGCGAAGGCGTAGGCCGGACTAAAGGAGCAATAATCCTTGCTAGAGAAGTGACTCCATGGCACAAATATATGATGGGAATTAAACTGATAGGTTCAAAGACAAAACCATTAATATATATGAAGACTCCAAATTTGGGCGGTACTGAAAATAAAATCGTCATATTAAATGAAGGAGTTGTAATTGTCGAGACCAGTACTTTTGAAGACACGATGCTATTATCAGACTTTGTCAGGACAGTTATTATTGGTATCTTTTAGGAGTTTAAATGAAAAGATTCAATCTCTTTGACTTGGCAATAATTGTATTAGTAGTGGCCGCATTAATCTCATTTTCCACCAAGTATTTTGAAAAAGAACCAATAGACGAATATTCTTACACGGGATCGCAAATATACAGTGCTGTTCGATTTTTTGATTTATCAGATGGAAAGGGGTTTAGGTATCTTGTAAAAGTAGATGGTTCATATATCAGCGATTATTCTCCTTTTAGTGAAGAGGGTGTTGTTGTTGGGACATCGCAAGGTACTTTTTTATTGAAATTACACGACGGTAGAATTTTGACAGTTGGGGGAAGAACTTCATTCAAAGAGGATATAGCCTCACATAATATACAAGTTACAATGTTAAATGGTTCTACAGTCAATTATATGCAAAAAGGTTTTTTTGCCAATGATCTAATCGAAGCAAAAAATATGATTAATAACACTTCCAACTTTTTAGATAATTATAATATAATCGATACAACGATTTCAGGGGATATAGTTATTGACGGTAAATTCCCCAACAATATTACTTTTGAGAGAGAACTGTCGGATAAAATAGAAAAAGAAATTTTCTACTTAAAAGATGTAAATGTGAAGTCATCTGAAAATGGAATTATTTTGAGTGTCACAGGAATTGGAACAAATGATTTTGAAAAATTACAATCTGTTCTTTCTCCTTATGGTCCAACAAAATATTATTTCCCCGATTTTAGAACATTCGTGCTTGCAGACAATATCCCAAATGCTGACATAGATCTTATCCAAAATACTAAGGTAGAAGGGATAATTGGGGATATTCATGTGAGGATTTAGATGAAGTACTTAAACAGTATCTTTCCTTTCTTAGAAAAAGAGTTTTCAAACAGTATTATCAATAAGTCATCTATGAAATTTTTTAGAACTATAGAAAGATTTCCCTCATTTCCTTTTGAGATAGATAGATTTGATGATTATCTTAAGAACTCGACATTCTTGAAATTTTCACCATTAATAGTTATAGTATCAATACTCCTATTCTTCAGTTTTTCTGATCATCCTCTATCTCCAATTGGAACTCTAGTTGTCATTTTGGGAACAGTTTCATTTTACATTGGCTCATTAGTCAATATACCGAACATAAGAAGAATTAACAAAAAATATTTTTTTCCTCTTTTGATCATTTTTTTAATATTATTTTTACTCAGCATTGTACAAATCGAATCTTTTGGATTTTATGTAAAACTGAGTTTAATACCTCTTCTTCTTATCGGGATGACTGAAAGAGAAAATAAAGACTTTTTTGTTTCCCTTTTGATGGTAAGTATAGTTATATTACTAAAAGGATTTTGGGCACTATCGTTTCCATTTATTTTTTGCAGTTTAATCTATCTGTTCTTAACATATAAAGGCGAAATAATAAAATACTTAGAGGATAATACCTATAATTTAATTTTCATTCTTTTATCGTTGGGTCTCATTTTTTACATACTTGATTTAGTTATAGCTGGTGGGATACCATTATTTAATGTTCAAGCAAGAAACTCTTTAGACCCTTTTTTTACAATGATATCGCATCTTTTCCCGATGGGATCAATACTTTTAATCTCATATGTTGGCCTTAAAAAGAAATATTCATATAAAAAAGCAAGATTTATTTCGATTTTTTTCACATTTATCTCCCTCTTTTTAATGGCATTGTTAGGGTATAGGACTCAAGTAATCTTTGTTCTGTTGGGCGCATTAATATGTGGTTCAATGGTAGGGATATGGAAAAAATCCGAACTAATACTAATTGGTGCAGGGTCTCTTATCTCCTTATTGGCTTTAACAATGACACGTGACATCCTATTGGGCGTTAATCTTTCTCTTTTTGAATCGCTTAAGACAAGGATAAGTCTTACTACTGACGTTATGGATATACTTGCTAACATGGGCGGAGCATTCGGATTGACCAACGGAGCAATTCATATTGCAACTCACCCTTATCTTGCTAGATTAATGCCTGGTGTAGCATACTCTCCTAGGAGGATGATAGCAGTACTTGTTGGAGAGAGATCAGTTTCTGTAACATCGACGATATTTGGGCCTTTAGTAATTGACTTTGGTTTAATCGGAGTTATCATTGGAATGGTGTTTTTAGGATTTTTCTTGTCAAATCTTTACAAATCGGCAGATGGCGAAAAAGGGGAAAGAAAAATTATATTGGTGGGGCTGTATAGTATGGTACTGAGTTATACTATAATTGGTATTGAAACAGGCATAGTTGACCTAGAAGTTATACTACTATTCATAATTTCATTATCTTATCTTCTTTTTATAATTAATAGAAAAATTATTTAATAAAAAATTTCCGAAAGATTTAAATATTTTAAAGAATTTATTAAAATAGTGATAATAATGAAAATGAACAAAAAAGGAATTAAAATTCTAAGATCCCTTCTTGCAATAAAAGGATTTCCTCAGAAGAACAAGATTGCTGAAGAAACGGGGCTTTCAATACAGACTGTAACACCATTTATCAATAAAATGATAGATGATGGCGTGGTAAAAGGATTTACAGCCATAATAGAACCCGACAAATTAGGATATCACCAAGTTCATTTTCTCTTGAATATACAAAAAGGTACAAATGACGAGGCCATTAATTTTCTAAAGAATATGGACAGAGTACTATATGTAACCTCTGGATTTGGAAATTCAGACTGCCAGTTAGTTGTAGCAATACCTGCAGACAGAACAGATCTAATCCCAAGTTACATGGAGTCTATGAGACAATCTGGGATATTTAAGAGTGAAATGAGTATTCATGTAGTTACAAAGAGTCATTTCCCGTTACCGGATTTCCTTAGGAATGAAGACTTAGAATAATGGTGCAAAAAATGCAAAAAAGTTTGGTTTTAATTTTAACATTAATTTTAATTTTTGCCAACTTCAGTCAAATTACTTCTGAAGACTTAATTAAATGGCGCCACCATACTACTGATGAAGTCAAAGGAGTTGCTTTAGGAGATGTCGATGGCGATGGCAGATTTGACGTTGTTGTAGGGAGCGGAGATTATGTTTATGTTCTTGATGTCTTCGGCCAAGAAATATGGAAAAGAAAAACCATTAATTTTGTCAACAGCATATCTTCTGGGGATCTAGATGGGGATGGAAGAAGTGATGTAGCAGTTGGTCTTATTAATAATGGCATAGAAGTTTTTAACTCAGATGGAGAAAAACTTTGGGAATATTGGATGCGCACTCCCATCCAAAAAATAATTATTAAAGATATTGATTCAGATGGATACAGCGAAATAATTGCCATATCTCATAATAGAACATTTGTTGATAACGCTTGGGTGATAATTAATCACGATGGATGTGTCAGATTCCAAAGCAAAGATTTATTTTTCCCAGATTTTGAATTAAAAGGCTATTATAGCGGGACTTCAAAAAAATGGGAAGCCGACAACGAACTTAGATTTCTTATTGCGGAGGATATAAACGGGGATGGATATACTGAATTCATTTCATCAACAAGATTAAATGACATTATAATTTTCGATTATAATAGGAATCCTCTGTGGGGGTACCATTTCGATTATGCTATAACTTCTCTGTCTGTGGGTGATGTGGAGAGAGACGGATTTAAAGAGATATTATTAGGCGTTAACAAAAAACTCATCATCCTGACAAAAGATGGATTTAATTTGAAAGAATATTCTTTTGACAGCGATATCAAAGCCGCAACTGCATTTAAAGATGAATTCAATACTTCATTTGTTATGGTGGGTAAAGATAATACTCTTTATGCATACGATTGGGGCAAAGAAATATTTAATCATACATTTGATGAAAATATTAACTTAATTTACTACGACAATCTCGATTATAAAAATGAAATAGAAATCATAGCAGGAACGGATGACGGGGTATATGTATTAAGTACTAAAGGAAAGAGACTTTTTTCATATAGGACTCACTCTCCTGTAATAGAAGTATTTACTATTAATTTAAATTATAAAGGTGAGAAGGAATTAATTATAGCTTCAACTGATATAGATGCAATTACATACCAAGAACTAAAAGAAATTCAGATTCCAGATTCTCAAACAAATGAACAACAAAGAGAGGAAACTATACGAAAGGCAAATGCTATTTTTAATACGGGCAAAGCACTCTATGATGTTGGAGAGTATCAGGTGGCGATTAATAAGTTTACCGAAGCACGAACCATGTATATATCTGTATCCTATAATGAAGGAATAAATAATACCGGAACTTTCATTTCAAATGCTACCTTAAATATTCAAGCCAAATCATTAGAGGATCAAGCTCTTTCTCTAAAAAATGAGAAAAAATACGAAGAAGCCAAGTCCATCTATAAGGCTGCAAAAGATCTTTATTCAGTAACGAATGATACAGTTAAAGTTCAGCAGATGGATCAAAAAATAGTTGAAATTGATGATTTAATTACTGCTGAATCTTTTTCTAGATTTGTAATGACTTTTGCTATTATTGGAGGTATAGTGGTAGTAATAGGAATAATATTCTTCTTCCTCAGAAAAAGAAAAAAATCTAAACAAGGTGCTTAATTGTTAAGGGATGAGATTAAGAAAAGGGTCGAAAAACTTGAAAAAATAGCCATTAATTTTGAGAATGAGGGCTACTATCAAGATGCTGCGGACAGTTATGCAGAGGCTGCAAATTTTATAGTTGAAGAAAAAGATTTCTTCTGGGGAGCCGAGGACTTTAAGAAAGCTGCTGAACTTTATTGGGATTCTGGAGATACTGAGCGAGCTGAAACTCTTTTTAACACTGCCATAAATTATTATCTTCTGGACGCAGAATACTATCTAAAACGAGATGGATATTTTTGGGCTGTAAGAGATTATAAATTGGCAGTGCAATGCTACGAAAAGTGGCTTTCAATGGTTGGGAGAATTTAGAACATATTGTGGGCCCGAAGGGATTTGAACCCTTGGCCGCCCGGTTATGAGCCGGGCGCTCTACCAGGCTAAGCTACGGGCCCAAAAGCGCCGCCAGCAGGACTCGAACCTGCGACCATTCGATTAACAGTCGAGCGCTCTACCTACTGAGCTATGGCGGCATGAAGATTCCGAGTTCAGAATCATATATAAAACTTTCTATCCATTAAAATTTTCTCTAATTATTTCTAAAAAACATTTAGTAAATACAAAAGTGGAATTATAGTGAACCATAAGATGTATGACAATGACATCTGAAGTAATTTGTCAATTCTATTTTCAATTACATTTTTCATTATTTGTGTGAACAATAGGTATAGGAGTAAAAATCCGTGAATTATAACAATGAGAAATATCACACTTGAAAACCCAAATATCCCAGAATATAAAATAAAAATGCTGGAGATAATAGATACTGAAATCGATAAGATTGAGATCAGAGACGCTTTTCTTTGACCCAGTATTACTGTAAGTGTTTTTTTCCCTATTTTTCTGTCTGCTTCATAATCTGGAAAACCTGCAAGGATTATGGCTCCAAAAACAGCAAAGAAAAGGGGTATTGATACCAACCAGGGAAGAATAATATTAATTTTTGGGGATTGTAATAAAAATCCCGCCAATACAATGTAAAAGCTATGGGTTATCCCAACATCAATCTCTCCTAAACCTCTATATGACAATTTTAATGGAGGAACTGTGTAGGCCAAACCTAAGATAACTCCAATTGATAGTATAAAAAAAGCATAGATATTATATTTTAATGTTAAAATAATAACTAAAGAACAAACAAGAGTGAGAGAGATTAATATGGCATTCTTCACTTGCTTGAATGTAATCTTTTCATTTACTATCATTCTAGATCCACCGGTAAATTGGCTATAGTTCTTATTTATTTTATCGGTTTCATAGTCATAATACTCGTTTGATATTACAGTTGCGAATTCTATCAAAAACAAAGCCATATACCCAAGGATATAAATAGTCAAATCAAAATTATTTAGAATTTTAAAGGAGCATAAAGCTCCTACGGTATATGCAAGCCAAGTCATTGGATAAAACTGGAATCTAGTTATCTTAAGCCAAGAAACTAACTTATCTTTTTTCATTCAATACCTTATTAGTTGAAATATATTTTAATTATAAATATTTCTGCTACCATAAATACCTAAATATTAGCTTTACCGAAAATTTTTTATATATGGACAAATAATCTAAACAAATTCTCCGTGAGGATTATAGTACCTGGTGATTTTATGTTTGATACAGACTTAATTGAGAAACTCGTTTCCTCTGAAAACTATTTCAAAAAAAGAAAAGATGTGGAAAAATTAAGACACAAAGCAATTAAAATGTCGCACAAATATCATTTTGAGAATAATAAATTTTATCATGATTATTGTAAATTGAAAGGACTAAGTGGAGATATAAAGTCTGAGGATTTTCATAAAATAGTAATTCCCGATACAGTATTCAAGTCTTATCAGATGGAATCGCCTGAAAAGAGCCCTCAAGAATTTAAAAAATGGATTGATAGGATCTCTTCAGTCCCTATTGACTTCACTCCAAAGGGTATGAGGTCTCTTGAAAGTTTTCTTCAAGAATTTTATTCAAACGGTATGTTATTGGGTTTTAGTAGCGGCACTTCCGGAAAACTGACATTTTTACCAAGAGATTCCTTTACTCAATCCATGTTGGTTAGATCATACACTGAAGCAATCGATGCAACTCTAAAACTTGACAAAGGCAAAGAGAGATTTATTCTTGGAATACCAAAAAAAACATTTTTACAAGTCGGCTTCAATGGAAAAGTTGTAGCTAATCACATATCGCCTGGCAATGTTTTCCACGCATTTGAAGAATTGAAAGCCGATATAATAAGACTTAGAATGAGAGGGCCAAGATCCTCAAAAGAAAAAGTCATGAACTACTTTATTAAGCAAATGCTACCTCGACTCGAGAAAAATGCCATTAGAAACATAGTAAATAAGCTTGAGGAAAATCAAGGAAAAAAAGTTGTTTTTATGGGGCCACCTTTTTTGATAATTGATACTGCTAAATATATTCTGGAAAATGGGATTAACGCAAAGATAGGGGCAGATAGCTTTTTGGCTTCAACTGGAGGATTCAAAGGTAGGTCGATTGTAAGCAGAGATAAAATGAATGATTTAATTGAAGAGGCTTTTGGATTAGATCCAAAGAGATATATCGACCTCTATGGGATGACTGAATCAAACTCGATAATGATTGATTGTACTGAAGGTAACACCAAACACATTCCTCCTTGGATGGAAGTTATATTATTCGACGAGAACATGGAACCAATACCCCAAGAAGGCAAAGTAACTGGAAATTATGCATTCCTCGAGCCTTCGTCAAAATCATTTCCAGGGTTTATCACTACTGGAGATAAATTGAAAGTAGATTACGAGGGTTGTCCTGCATGTAATAAGACAACCCCAATTCTCCTTAGTATTGAAAGACTTCCTAGAATTGAGAGCAGAGGATGTTCTGGTGTACTTGCAAAAACGGTGGCTGGTTAAATGTCAAAATTAAAAGGATATTACCTTCCTAAATCTCTAAAATCGATAGAAAAAGAAATGGAATTCAGTGAAAAAAAAGTTAACGATTATACTTTGCTATTGCCAAATATAAATCAAGACAACATAAAAGAAATTGTAACTGGACTAAAAGAAAATAGAAAAAAACATATTGCAAATATGCCCTTTCCAGAAATTGCTAAGATATATGGGGCGGTATCAAGAACTTGGTCAGATAATAACTATGAAAAAAAGAAGATAGCTCTTGAATTACTTCCTGCGCTAACAAATCTTTCACCCGAGTTAATAGAATTCTTTCAGTTTAGGTCCATATATAAAATAGATGAGAAGACTATTAATTTTCTATCAACTTTAAATTTACCGCCAGATGTTTTTAAGAATTTTACCCCGATTGACAACGCAAATACTTTTGTTAGGGCATACGCAGGATTTAGAGATAAAATTGCACTAAAAAAAATAACTCAATATAATCAAGAACTGGAGTTAATAACTTACATAACACCCTCTAATGTACCAGGATTTATAGAAAGTCTTGGGATTTTTATAGCAAGTATAGTAAGAGCTTCAGGCTTAATTAAAACCCCTTCCGTTCAACCTCTATTTGCGCCTTTATATGCGGAATCAGTAGCTGAACAAAGCAAACAGATAGGTGAAACTATTGCAGTGGTGCCTTGGGCCGGGGGAGATAAATCAATTGAGGATGTAATATTTCGAAACTCAAATGTAGTCAGTGTAGTTTCCAGCACTCAAACTGCAATGTCAGTCAAGGCAAGGGTAGACGAATTAAATAAAAGTGGAAGTTCTATCAAAGGATGTTACCACGGGGGAAAATTTGGAATTGAACTAATCGGGAGAGAAATGGCAAATCGTGATGTTGCGGGCCTTGCTGCAATTGATGGAATTGGATATGAAGGGTATATGTGCGGGTCCCCTGCTTTTGGATTTTTTGTTGAAGAAGGTGGAGAGCTCAGCCCAATAGAATTTGCAGAAGCTTTAGCAGGTGAAATGGAAAAATTATCGAGATCAATACCGCAGACTAATTTTTTCAGGAAGCTGAGAGATGTTAAAATTGGAGAAATAATATCAAGGCCTGAATTTGACGGCGGACAGAAAATTTTTGCTTCTTCTGAAAATAATTTTGCAGTAATATTTGAATCAAATTTTAATCTAAATCCTATCGGGCAAAATAGGCTAATACGTGTCTTTGGAGTTAATAACCTTGAAGAAGTAATCAGTAAAATGAAACCATGGAAGGATTATCTACAGACTGCTGGAGTTGCAATAGGAAATGATAGGCTCCAAAAAATATCGGAGTTAATGGGAAAGACTGGATTTTCAAACATAAGAGTTGTTGGGACTGTAGCTTTGCCAAGATTAGGCGAAGCATGGGATGGAAACTATCCGGTATATGAATTTTTCATCCCCGATAGTATTCATTGGACTTCTATTAATGCTTTAGATTTCGAAAATGAGATAAAAGAGCTTACTAAAATAAAGAATGAAATAATAAGGGATGGTGTTTTTAATTCATCTCTTGGAATTCCCTGAAATGCCTTATTTTATCAAAAGATTTTTGATTTTTTCTATTCTTTTAGGAGATAAAAAGAAATATTTAAATACTTTGTATGTTAATATATTATAGGTGCTTTAATGGTATATGCATATGTTTTGATAACAGTTTCAATAGGAAAAATAAAGGAAGTAATCGAAGCTGTAAAGAAGATTGAAGGAGTAATAGAAGCCGATGTTATAACTGGCCCGTACGATGCCATTGCAAAAATAAAAGCAAATGATCTAGGAGAACTCACAAAAACAGTAATTCAACAGATTCATTACATTGAAGGTGTAATTGACACAACAACTGCTATAGTAATCTCTGTATAAATATTATTTATTTTTTTGGTGGTTTCTTGAATAAAAGCACGGCTATATGCGATGTATCTCTTTTTGTTTCAAAAAGTAAATATTCTCAGGCTGAATCATTGATGAAATCCTTACATATTGAAGAGGTAATAATGCCTGAAGAACTGGTTGATATCCTTATGAAGGTTCATAGAGGCGAAGAGCTCTTGGGTGAACAAGTTCGGGTGTTATCTTATTGGGCAAAGGGGCCAGTTCCCAAGGATGAAGAAATAAGAACTTTTTATGAAACACTTATCGAAAAGGGAATAAAAATTAGAACAATAAAAGAGTATGTTCTGAAAAAAGAAGTTGAATTGGGGTATACAAAATTAAGAGAGGGCATGGAAAAAGACGAGATGGAAGTCTATAATAAAAGTTGGAGAAATCTATACAATAAATTCTCTGAAACGATGCCTGATCAAACCGCAATCATATGCTCAAAAATCTTATCTTTATCCCTTGTATTCAATGAGAAAATAGTCGCAGTGAATAGAAAACTGTTGAGATTTCTATTTGACTCTGGACTAGAAGTATCAAAAGTTACCTCTAAAATTGAAATAGATAAAAACATGGTCGAACACAATATCATTTTCCTTAATGTTTACGGCTCAAAGACTTTTGAACCACTGTTTTATGAAATAAAAAATTCTATAAAGGAGAGTACAGAGATACAGGTAGAACTAGAAAAAGATGTTGGTTCAATAGTTATGTTTAACTTATAAATACTAAAAATATTATAATTTTTATTATCTATTAAAGTTTATAAATTCTATTTTATATATTTTTTAGATAGAAAGCTTTTTATATCACTTCAAATACATCAAAAACTAGCAATATTTTTAAAGAGGTGTAAATTATGGCAGAAATTAGACAACCAATGAGTGTCCAACCCGAAGGCGCTCAGAGATTTATGGGCAGAGATGCTCAAAGAATGAATATTCTTGCTGGAAGAATAGTAGCAGAAACAGTAAAGACGACACTTGGTCCAAGAGGTATGGACAAAATGCTCGTTGACTCACTAGGAGACGTAGTCATCACAAATGACGGTGCTACAATACTTAGCGAGATGGACATTGCTCATCCAGCAGCAAAAATGATTGTAGAAGTTGCAAAGACCCAAGATGAGGAAGTTGGAGACGGTACAACAACAGCCGTTGTTATTGCCGGAGAACTTCTAAAGAGGGCAGAAGATCTTCTCGATCAAGAAGTACACGCAACAGTTGTTGCATCTGGTTACAAACTTGCAGCTGAAAAAGCTGAAGAAATATTGAAAGATATTGGTGACAAGATTACAATTAATGATGATGAAATTCTTCTTGAAATTGCAAAAACTGCAATGACTGGGAAGGGCGCAGAAAAATCAAAGGATACATTAGCACCTTTAGCACTTAAAGCAGTAAAGCAGGTAGCCGTAAAAGAAAATGGAAACTACACAGTTGAAACTGAAGACATTAAGGTAGAGAAGAAAGAAGGTGGAAGTGTAGAAGATTCAAAGCTCATCCAGGGACTTATTATTGACAAGGAAAGAGTTCACGACGGTATGCCAAAGAAGTTAAAGGATGCAAAAATAGCTTTACTTGACTGTGCACTTGAAGTAAAAGAAACTGAAACTGATGCAGAAATTAGAATTACATCCCCTGACCAGCTTCAAGCATTCTTGGATCAAGAAGAAGCAATGCTAAAGAAGATGGTTGATCAGATAAAGGCATCTGGAGCAACAGTTGTATTCTGTCAGAAGGGAATTGATGATTTAGCTCAGCACTACCTTGCAAAGAGTGGAGTATATGCTGCAAGAAGAGTCAAAAAGAGTGACATGAAGAAGCTAGCTAAAGCAACAGGTGCAAGAGTTGTAAATAAAATAGCTGACCTTGAACCAAAAGATCTTGGTAATGCAGGTTCTGTCGAAGAGAAAAAGATCGGCGGAGACGAAATGACATTTGTTGAAGGATGTAAGGATCCAAAAGCAGTAAGCTTATTGTTAAGAGGCGGAACAGAGCACTTTTTAGAGGAAGTAGAAAGAGCTCTTGAAGATGCAATAGGTGTCATATCCACAGCAATCGAAGATGGAACTATTTGTGCTGGCGGTGGAGCTGCAGAAATGGAACTATCCAAGAGACTTAACGAATACGCAGAAAAGATTAGCGGTAGAGAACAGCTAGCTGTTAAAGCATTCGCACAGGCAATGGAAGTAATTCCAAGAACTTTAGCCGAAAACGCAGGTATGGACCCAATCGATACCATCGTCGCACTCAAAGCTTCACATGAGTCAAAAGACCACAAGAGATACGGAATTGACGTCTTTGACGGTAAAGTTAAAGACATGATGAAGGCCGGAGTTGTTGAGCCACTTAGAATAAAAGAGCAAGCAGTAAAGAGCGCTTCCGAATCAGCCATAATGATATTAAGAATCGATGACGTTATAGCCGCAAGTGGAATTGGTAAGAGAAGAGGAATGGGCGGCGGCGATGATGACATGGATATGGGTGGCATGGGCGGAATGCCCGGCGGAATGCCTGGAATGATGTAATATAAAAAATAATTTTTTCTTTTATTTAATATTTTTATTAAATTTTTCTTAGATAATCTTTATTAATTTATTCGAATCCTTTCTTATATGGACTGCCAATCTATTATAGAAAAATTAAAGTCTATTTCTGATTCTAAAACCTTAGAGGGGATGTCAAGATACGGAATTAAAACAGATAAGGCATTTGGCGTTTCAATCCCTAAGATAAGACTGTTAGCAAAACAGATAGAAAAAGATCATAATCTAGCTTTGGAATTATGGGAATCAGGTTTTCATGAAACAAGATTTCTTGCCAGTATGATTGACGATCCAAAAAAACTCACAAACGAGCAAATGGAGAATTGGGCCAAAGATTTTGACTCATGGGATATATGTGATCAAGTTTGCAATAATCTTTTCAGAAAAAGTCCTTTGGCCTTTAGTAAAGCCTTTGAATGGCCAAAAAGAGATGAAGAATTTGTTAAAAGGGCAGGATATGTTCTAATGGCAGTTTTGGCAGTTCACGATAAGACTAGAGTAGATGAAGATTTCTTCAAGTTCTTGCCTGTAATTTTTGATGGCTCAACAGATGAG
>CAZUMN010000006.1:19617-49628 GCA_964621955.1 uncultured Thermococci archaeon | reverse complement strand
TGCCCCGTACGGGATTTGAACCCGTGCCACGGCCTCGAAAGGGCCGCATTCTTGACCGGACTAGACTAACGGGGCTTAACAAACCATTTTTATAAATACTTATAAAACTTTTGGTTATTTAATTCAAGTATTTTTCTGGATTCTGATCAAAACTCTTCTTGCATCCGGGAGCACAGAAGTAATAAGTTTTGCCTTTGTAGTTACTCTTAAACTTCGCAGTTTTTTCATCAACAGTCATTTTACAAACTGGATCAATTGCCAAAATATCCCTCCTTTAAATTTTTTCTGGATTAAATCTTTTTAGCATGAGTGAAAGTGTTACTACTGTAACGGAACTCATAGCCATAGCAAAACCTGCAAACTCAGGCCTTAAAGTAATCCCAAATGTTGGATATAAAATACCTGCGGCAACGGGTATGAGTGCAGTATTATAAGCAAACGCCCAAAAAAGATTCTGTTTTATTCTTTGCATAACCTTTTTACTTAACTTAATGGCGGACACAACGTCCTTTATATCATTCTTAACAAGAACTATGTCTCCACTTTCTATTGCAACGTCAGTTCCGCTGCCAATTGCTATACCCACGTCTGCCTGAGCTAGAGCGGGTGCATCATTTATACCATCTCCAACAAAGGCTACAATTTCCCCACTATTTTGGAGCCTTTTGACTTCTTTGGCCTTATCTTCTGGGAGAACTTCTGCAAGTATGTTCTTTATTGATAAAACTTTACCTATTGCAGAAGCAGTACGTTTGTTGTCTCCTGTAATCATGTACACTTTAATTCCAGAATCCATCAGTTTTTTAATAGACTCTTTAGAAGTTTCCTTTAGAGTGTCTGCAATTCCAATTATCCCTGAAAGCTTGTTGTCAATCGATATTAAAACTGCAGTCTTCCCTTCATTTTCAAGCTTTGTTATTTGTTCTTCAATTTCATTTTTAATTGAAATTTTCTTCTCATTGAAAAGGGTTCTATTTCCAATTATTACTTCTTTTCCCAAAACAGTTGCCTTTACTCCTTTTCCTCCAAATGTATCAAAATTCTTACTTCCCGATAGCACAATACCTTTCTCTTCAGCACTTTTGACTATTGCATTTGCTAAAGGATGGTCTGAATTCTTTTCTACACTTGCAGTTATCTTGAGAAATTGATCTTTATCTATTCCAAATGTGAGTATATCTGTGACATCTGGCTTACCTTTGGTTAGGGTTCCAGTTTTATCAAACAAGACCGCAGTTAACTTCTCTGAAAGCTGTAAAGCATCTCCATTTTTAATTAGAATTCCTAGATCTGCCCCCTTTCCAATACCGACTGTAATTGCAGTTGGAGTTGCAAGTCCAAGGGCGCAGGGACATGCGATAACAAGAATTGAAATTAAACTTGTTATGGCGAATAAGAATGTACTGTTAAAGATATAGTACCAGCTTACAAAAGATATTGCAGCAATTGCTAAAACTGTAGGTATAAAGTAACTTACGGCCTTATCTGCAATTTTTTGTATTTCAGGTTTGGATCCTTGAGCTTCTTCTACTAACTTTATTATCTGAGAAAGCACCGTATCTTTTCCGACTTTTGTAGCCCTAAAATTTAGAACGCTATTCTTATTTATAGTCGCGCCAATTACTTTACTTCCTTTTTCTTTGAAAACAGGGATAGGCTCTCCAGATATCATTGATTCGTCAACATAACTTTGTCCGAAAATAATTTCTCCATCAACAGGGATTTTTTCTCCAGGTTTTACTATTACTATATCCCCAACAATAACGTCTTCTATTGAAATTTCTACTTCTTTCCCCTCACGAATAACTGTAGCACTCTTTGCCTGCAGTCCCATCAATCTTTTTATAGATTCAGAAGTCTTTCCCTTTGCTCTCTCTTCAAGAAATCTGCCTAAGGTTAAAAATGTAGCAAGCATCACGGCAGCTTCGTAGAACATGAACTCACTGCCCAATAAAATATTGAAAGTACCAAGAATACTTGAAAAAAAGGCAACTCCAATACCCATAGAGTACATAACGTCCATGTTCAGGTTCCTATTCTTAAGTGATCTGTAAGCTGCATTAAATATGGGATAACTTAAGTATATGAAAGCTGGCAGGGCTATTAAAAACATTAGAAATGACATCGATATACCATGCGGTAGCATCATCATTGGAGCGTACATTAACCCCATCAATATAGCAGAGTCTACTGCACCAACAATTATCCTGTATTTCTTATTTCTCTGATTTTCTTCTAGTTTAAGCTCCTCTAAAGCTTCGCCTTCAACTCCAAGGTACTGATAGCCTGATTCTTCTATTGCTTTTTTCATATCGGATATTGAAACAACTTTGGGATTATATATCACATATACTTTCTCAGAAGATACATTCACGTTGACTTCAACAACACCATCTAATCTCCCCAAAGCACTCTCAATTGAGTTGGCACACATAACACATGTCATTCCACCAACTTTTAGAATAGCTTTTTCATTTACCACATCGTAGCCCGCATCCTTTACAGCACTGTCAAGGTCGTTAATCTTCAGTATTTTTGGGTCATATTCTACAGATGCGATTTCCCTTGCAAGATTAACTTCTGCCTTAGAAACTCCATCTAAATTTAAAAGAGATTTCTCTATAGTTGTAGCGCATGTCGCGCATGTCATGCCAGTTACTTTAATCTCTACCTTTTTAGTTTCTTTCCCTACCATTTTATTCCCTCGTAATACTTATCATTGTTAAAAGTATTTATATTTATTTAGTAATCTAATTATTTAGAGCTATACCTATTAATAATATAAAGTAAAAAATAAAAATTTATTAAAATCTCCACTTGCCATTTTCTAAATTTTGTTTGTTAATTTTTAGATAATCACCTTCTATTGTTGCAGGCAAGTATCCGGGCCAGCATCCACCGCTTTCTTTATTTTCTGTTCCGATTCCAATTATGGCAAACTTTAGTCCACAATTGTTACAGACCATATAGCTTCCTATTTGTCTATAGCCTTTCTTTTTTGGATAGCATACGTCACATGCGTCAAAAGCAACCTTTATTTTTCCATCAGATGCTTTAACGGCAAAGTACGAAATTGTTTTATTATCAACTTCATAAGTGTACCAATTCGCTTTTTCAGTTATTTCGGATAGAGGTATACTAATTTGATTTATCTGTGTCTGTGTACTAGACTTAGTATTGGTATCTGCATTAACCTCTTTTTTAGAATTACATCCAGAAAATAAAACTAGTGAAATAAAAAAGGATGTAATTATCAAAGATTTAAGCATAATTATTTTTTTCATTTATCCACCTTTCATTATACTACTGAATCTTTCAAAAATTACTTTCTTCTGCAGCATGCGCATCCGGATGTTGAATTGTTAGTTGATGGGGGGAGTGAAGAATTATCCCCCGAAGAAGTTTCGTTTAATACTGTCGCAGGATACTCTCTAAAAACAGTGAGATTCAATATTTCTGTTTTATTAGTTCTCCCAGAATCGTATTTAACAGAAAATGTATTTGGTGTGCTATATTTAACCTCTTGGACTCCGTTGATACTCTTTAGTTCCTCCGATATCAATGGGGCATGGCCTGAACATGGTATATTAACTTTTAAAGTGATAAACTCGACTGTGCCCACTGTCGTTTGATCTCCTCCAGATGAAGCAGAAACATTTGCAAGCATTGGGAAAACTATCAAAAATAAGGCTAAATTTACTCCAACTGTCGAACCATATGTTATTGAAACATACTTCCATTTTCTCTGTAATCCCTTGATAGATAGAAGCTCGTTATTTTTTAGATATAGTACTACTGAAATGGTAGCAAATCCAAGAGACAATGCAACAAGACCGTAGAAAAAGTATCTACTCATTAAGAGTGGTCTAAAGAATTGCATGAGTAAGGATACACCGAGCACTGATCCAACAATGAACCCTATGCATCCAATATGGGGCACAATTCCATATGCCAAACCTTTTAGAATATTTTTTGATTTCTTATTTTTAGAATTTAATCCAGTCGAATAACCTAGATTTTCTATCTCAATTTGAATTTTTTCTAAAGTTATGATGTCTGAATTAAACTCTATAGTGGCATTATTGTCCAACAGATTGACTTTAACACTTTTTACCCCTTTTAGCGATGATACTTTGTCTTTAATAGAGTGTACACAGCTTTTACAATGCATCCCTTCTATTTTTATTGTTGTTTTTTCCATAGCTTTACCTCCTATTGATTTTAGCTATAGAAAAAATGTAATGAAACTCTTTATTAGGCATTGTTTGAAACTAGTTTCGGATAGTTTCAGTGTTTCAATATAACAACGTTAGTCATGCCACGTCTTCTTCGCTCTATTATTCCTCTTCCTTCCAGCTTGTCTAAAATTCTAGTTACTTTTACCTTGTTAAAGTTTGTTTCGTCTGTAAGGCCAGATTGGAAAATAGTGCCGTTTGCATCTATAATCCTTTCTAATACTGTTTTTTCCTCATCATTTAAGGTTTTCATGATTTCTTCATAAGCTTCTTTTTTAATGGATGCATCCTTTATTTCTCCTTTAGGCGGGTTTCTTTCTTCTTTTCCAAAAAAGATAAGATAGATCCCTATTATAACTACAAAGCTCATTATAGCGATGCTGACATTGGTCTGAAAATCAATTGTCCCCCACATAGGACATGATGACCCGTGTTCACATGACGTATTTACTATTTCTGTCATCGCTCGGTTAAAGGAGAAAATAATAAATCCCATTAATAGAGCCACAAAAATTATCAGAACGCCTACTATTCTATTTCTCATACTATTGATGAATAAAATTAGATTATAAATATGATTATAATTAAAAATTATCAAAAACAGCGAAAGGCATATATAGAATAAAAAAGAAAAAGTATCGAGGGAGAACTTAGAGTCTCCAATGGAATTTTCGACTCATAAGATTCTTCCTCAAATTATTTTAACAGTTTGTGCAACTACTAGTAGAGCAGCACGAGCAAGAATTTGGGCAGTACCAGTCATAATAGCAGTATCCATTGCATGTGCAGTTGTATCTATAGTAACCACATGAGCAGTATGAAGTATACGTTGTAATTGTAGGAGTTTTATGTTCGCAGTTGTAAAGCTGATCCTCTAACGATTTAACCCGAGTTTCATAATTGTCAACAACCTTTTGTTTCAAATCAACGTTTCTTTGCGCACTATCGTACTGAGATTTAAGAGATCTAACCTCTGATTCAAGATCTGTTATCTTCTTATTTTTATCTGATATCTGTGATTCTAACAAAGATATTTTATTATCGAGCCCAATCTTCTCAGTAAGCAGAACATTATATTGAGTTCCTTGCCCCGTGTCCGAAAGCGAACGATACAAGAAAAAGAAGTTTCCTATTATTGATATTAATAAAAGCACTGCAAGCACTGCAGATAAAACTTTCAATCCATCGCCATTACTCATAGCATACCTCCTTATTATAATTTAATTATTACACTATAAATAAAGATGAAACAATATATAAAAGTTTAGATGAAATAATAGTAAAACCGTTTCATATTTTGAAAAAGTCAAATCAAAACTTTTAAAAGCATATTTTTTAATCATTTCTTATGAAAATACTCTCAATAGTGGGTGCAAGACCTAACTTCATGAAGATAAAGCCCATTTATGAAGAGTTTAAGAAAAGAAAAATAGATCAAGTTCTTGTGCATACAGGTCAACACTATGATGAGAACATGAACAGGGTTTTTTTTGAAGATTTAGAACTACCCAAACCTGATGTTTTCCTTGGCATAGGTTCTGGAACACATGGAGTTCAGACGGGCGCTATGATGTCAAGGATAGAGGAAGTATTAAGTCAAGAAAAACCTGATTTGACGATTGTCGTAGGAGATGTAAATTCTACCCTTGCCGGAGCAATATCTTCTATCAAAATGCAGATTCCTGTGGCTCATGTGGAATCTGGATATCGTTCATTTGATATGAGAATGCCAGAAGAAATTAACAGGATACTTGTTGACAGAATATCTCAGTTTTTATTTGCACCCACAGAAGACGCAGTAACTAATTTGATATCCGAAGGGGCGGATAAAAAAAGAATCTTTTTTGTCGGAAATGTTATGGTTGAGACATTGTTATCACATATCCAAAAATCAAAAATATCCAAAATATTGGGCGATATGTCTTTAGAAAAAGATAATTATGGCGTATTGACCATTCATAGAGCCGAAAATACTTCTGACCCTCAAAAATTATTTGAAATTTTCAATGTTTTAAAAAATGTAGAAAGTAAAATAATTGTTCCCCTTCATCCTAGAACTAGAAAAGTCTTGTGTGATATAGGATACTTAGACAAATTAGGAAAAAATATAGAAATAATTGAGCCCCTAGGTTATCTTGACTTTTTAGCTTTGATGTCGAACTCAAAATTTGTAATGACTGATTCGGGAGGGATTCAAGAAGAGGCTTTAATGCTTGACGTGCCTTGTATAACACTTAGAGAAAATACTGAAAGGGTAGCCACTTTAAAAAACGGTGCAAATATACTTGTAGGAACAGATGGAATAAAATTAGCCAAAGCCATAAAAGATGTACCTAATAGAAAAATAAAATACCCGAAACCCCCTTTATGGGATGCTAAAGTATCTAATAGAATTGCAGACACAATAATTGGCCATCAAGAACTTCTTGTCCTTTAAACTTATATACCAAAAAGTTCTCTTTCCTTAAATTGAAGATGATGATATGGAAGATAATGAATATAAATTAATAATAGCCTCAATATTTGTATTCTTTCTTATAATAGCAGCTCTAACTCTATTTCCACTTGTAGATGCGCTCCTAGTAACATTAATATTGGTATATCTTATGAGGCCAATTAATACAGTTCTTAAAAAATTTATGAATAAAACTTATGCCGCTATTCTATCTGGTATAGCCGTCATTGTTCCAGCTTTCTTGTTGTTCTTTTATATCGTAATTGCTATTTTAAATTATTTTACAAAAGAAAAAATCTTTGAAAAATTAATTTTAGTATATAATGATATTGATTCTTACTCTGAAAAAATATTTACCTCTATCCTTAATTATTTTAACATAGAATATTCTCCTGATTTAGACAAAATATCGATTATTCTGTCTCATAAATTAAATGAATTACTTACTTACTTTTCAGAAGAGATTATCCGTCTTACAATACACATCCCTGAATATGCAATGAAACTTCTACTTGCTTCAATACTTGCATTCTATTTAGTTAAAGAAGGAATAAACATTAGAGATACCTTTGTTGATCTGTTGCCTGATAATAAGAAGAAGACTATATCATCCATTCTTAGAGGAATTGATCTTGTATTTGAAAGCATTATTCTGGTAAATATCTTAAAAGCTATTTTTACAACTATTTTGAGTTTAATTATCTTTTTGATTCTTGGAATACCATATCCTGTCCTATTGGGAATTATTTCTGGATTCATGGATTTTGCACCAATATTAGGGCCTTGGATGTTGTTTTCAGGATTGGCTGTTGTCTATATAATAAAAGGCCAAGTAATGACTGGAATATTAGTTTTTATTTTAGGTCAGGTATTTGTCACTTTGATACCGGAGCTTTACATAAAACCAAAACTTGCTGGAAATCACGCTCGATTACATCCAATGGTCTTCCTATTTGGATTCTTCGGCGGACTTTTGGCTTTTGGTGCTGTTGGGATTTTTGTTGGGCCAATAGCAATAGGTATTGTACTAGTTTTCATTAAGTATTATCTTTTAGGAAACGAGATTGAAAATAAAAATTCTTTTATAGATAGATTATTAACATTAGTAGATAAAATGATTAGGCTAGGGGGAGACAAAGATGGTAAGTTTTAAGAATATCTTACCATATGCCGCAGGAATTACCCTGACTCTAATATTTATCCAATTTGTAGGTTATAATGAATTCATAACTTTAATTAAAGGTGCGAATCCAATATATCTTGCACTTGCAGTATTATTCCAATTAATAAACTTATTTTTTGAATCCTACAAATGGAAACCTATACTTGAGTCGCTAAAACCAAATGTATCTATGAAAAATGTTTTTCATGCTACTATGATTGGTATTTTCTTCAACAATATTACTCCTGGTGCCAGAACAGGTGGAGAGCCAATGAAGACCTTCTTTATGTCTAGAGAAGAAGACATTACTCCAATTGAAACAGTTTTTGCCACGGTGACGGTAGATAGAATTGTAGAGTCTCTTCCTTTTTTTCTTCTTGCTATTTTTTCTGTAGTATATGTTAACCTTTTCTTAACAGTTAGATGGAGTGTAGTTGTTATACTCTCGTTCATAATTGTTGCATATGTTGCAGTGCTCTTAGTAGCAACATATGTTTGTTTTAATAAAAGTGCAGGAGAGAAAGTTGTTTTTAATATCTTGACAATACTAGGAAAGTTTTCTAAGAGAATCAAAAAATATGAAGATCTTGCCCTATCGATGGTTGAAAATTTTCATGGCCAGTTCCAGTTAATAATAAAAAACAGAAATAATCTCTATAAGTCAATTTGTGCTTCGCTAATCATGTGGGCTTCCTGGATACTCAGAACCTATTTTGTTTTTTTGGCACTTGGAAAACCATTAAATCCTGTTTTAGTTGTACTTGTAACTACAATAAGTCTCCTTATGGGGCTAATTCCTTTCTTACCCGGAGGGATAGGTATAGTTGAAGTTACTATGTCAGTATTGTATGCGGCTTTAAAAGTAGGGGCTAACATAGCTGTCACTGCTACAATTTTAGATCGGATAATCTCATTTTGGTTTGTTTTAGTTCTTTCAGGCATTATAGCTTCTTATAATCTTCCAAAGCTCAAAAGCATGAAATCTGAGGCAAGAAATAGGATGACAACCTTTAATATTGAGAAAGAAACAGATTAATTTTTAAATAGAACCGGTAATTATAAATTAATTTTATATACTTTAAATATTAAATCTGATAAGGTGAATTTGTTGAGGGTTAGAGAAGCTTCGTTTAGAGACAGATATAATATATACGATCTTATTGATAGTTTGCACAATGTACCTCTTAAATCTCCTGATGAAATTGCTAATTTTAATAAGATACTTACCGAATATATCAAGAATCCAAATATAAAAATATTTGTTGCCGAAGAGAATTTACTTGATAGTGTTGAGATCTGCGGATTCTTATCACTTTTCGTTAAACCAATACTGTTCTACAGTTACAATGTATGCCACATTGAAGACATTGTCATAAAGGACGAATACAAAGGTAAAGGCGTTGGGGCAGAACTTTTAGAGGCTGCAATAAACTATGGAAAGAGGGTCAAGTGCAAGTACATTACAGTATCAATTGAAGGTGGTGACCCCATGACTAAAAAATTCTACAAAGCATGTGGGTTCGCTGAAAACTCTCTTGAAATGAAATATTATTTGTAATTTTTCCCTCTTTTTAATTTTATACGAAAATTATTTATTTTTGATGTATTTAAGATATTCTATGATTTTATGATGAAAGAGATAAAAAAATTGATATTGGTTCAGTTGCCAAAATGTTTTTCTTTATTGGGCTAATAACGGGTTTAATTGCAGGGATAATATTTGTAATTACTTTTGTAATTGCTGGAGCATTTGGCCCCCAATTTTATCCCGATATGTATAATAGTATTCCAGCAAATACGGGGGCACTAGTTGCTTTAAGTGGAATAATAGTGTTCCCAATATTATATGCTATTTTAGGAACAATTTCAGGGATATATTTGCTGGATTTTACAATATTATCGCCCGAACAGTCGGTGGCGTTAAGGCAGAATTTATAGAATAATTTTAGAAGATAGTTTTTTATATTCAATTTTCATTTTTAAAACAAGATGAATATAGAAATAATAAAAGATATTATCAATTTAATAAAAAGTGAAGAAAACTATCGACATGATGTTTTAGAGGGTGAGGAACCTCAGTTCAGCGATAAGAGATATTCTTCCTTTCCTTTAAGCAAAAATAATGTTAGAGAATTTAGCCTTAGTGATAAAAGTAAAAGGGTCACATATATTGATGGGGGAAATATTGATTTATTCTCTTCACCTTCTGTTTATTTGGGGCTTGTTCGGATATATTTTAACATATTTAAAAATAATAAAATACTCATGCCAAATAATTTGCCTCAAAAATTTGAGTTTTATGTCTTTGGCAAAGCTATTGGAAAGGGAAAAGACATTGATTTCTATTTTAAGCTCTTTCCATTTTCAAAAGATTATGGAGTTGACATTGAAGAGACAGATAGAACCATAAACTCTCACGACCACACAATATCAAATAGAAATTTCAGGGCCGAATTAGGGGCTGTCTGTGGAGTTGCAAGAAGGTATCTTGAATGGAAAATTTCTGAATTAATAATCCAAAACGAACTTGAAAAAGGAGATATTTTGGTAAGAGACGGATCACTCCAAACAGCCATTACAGGAGAATATAATTATTCTAAAAGAGCCTATAATGCCGCCAGCGAAAAAGAAGTCACTTTTTGCGGGATTGCTAAAAGATCTAGACTTTACACTTCAAAGGGGAGATCATTGCCCTACGCAATAAAACTCTTAGGAAATAAAATATGCCCCAAGAAATTATGGTATTATACACCTGTAGCAAAAATAAATCACCCTGACCATAACGCTGAAATGTATTTTGTTAAATTTCACCCTTCATCAAGATACACCTTCAGATTTGAAATAGAAAAGAATAGAGCAAAAATACTTGGTCGAGAAGGTGTAGAAGAAGTCTTGGGGATAATAGCTTCTAACTCCGTTGACCTTAGATTTCCAGGCTACCCTTATGGACTAGTAGATGCAGATTATATCGCGAGAATCAGGGGCGATGAAAAAGAAACTCACAAGGCGCTTTTCATGTCTCTTTGTGATGATGAGGAAATGCTAAAATTTATAGAAGAAAATATTAGTGTTGAGGATGCTCATGATGTTCTTGATAGTTTACAGTGGATGTAGGAGTTGTTAATTTGGATATAGTAGGAAAAATTGTATCAGGTGATTTTAGCGGAATAATAATAAGGCAGAAAACAGGAGTAGATGTAGAACTGGGAGAATTACTTGTCACAAGAGAAAATAATGGATATTTCATACTACAAGTTTTTGATATCTCCTACGGGTCTCAAATACCCGAGAGGATTAGAAGTTTAGCGGCAGGTTTAAAGTTAGAGGAAGTTTCCAATCTCTCTTTTTTAGACAGTGAGCTTTCTAATTTTATCCTTATTATTCTAAAGCCCATCCTTTTTGTCACTCCAAATCGCTATCATCTCCCAAAAAAACTTCCTAAGTTTTTTTCTGCAGTTGAAAGGATAAAAGAAGAAGATCTAAGATTTCTTGAAAAACCAAACAGGCCACTTTACTTTGGTAAAATAAGAAGTGGTTCTAGAGTCCTAGACATTGATGTATTTCTTAAGGGGGATGATGTTATCGCCCACCATATGCTAATTTCCGCTTCTACTGGTAAGGGAAAATCTAATCTTGTTAAAGTCCTGACTTACAATCTATTGAACGAAACTTATGCTGGTTTGTTAGTTATTGATCCCCACGATGAATATTACGGGAGGACAAAAAAAGGATTGAAAGATCATCCCAATGCTAGAAATAAGATTGTCTACTACTCAACTAATCCTCCGCCTGGCGCAAGTACTTTAATTCTTGATTTAAAGACAATAAAACCTTGGCATCTAACTGGTATAGTTTCTTTGACAGAAGCTCAACTAGAATGTATATATTTATTTTATAACAGGGATAAAGAAAATTGGATAGAAAATATTGTGCTTGCAGAGGAGGCGGAAGGAGTATCTATTGTAACTCTTGATGTACTTAAAAGAAAATTCAATAATTTATTTGGAGTCTCTTTAGAAAATGGGCAGCTCTCGTTTAGAAGTAGTTTGTTCTCAAATAATAGTGGCGTAACTACAATAAAGAATGTAGTTGATAATCTAGAAAACGGAAAAACTGTTATTATTGATACCTCAAAACTTGGAGGAGAAGTCGAACTTTTGATAGGCGGCATATTTGCCGAGGGTATTTTTTCTCGATATCGGGATTTGAGTTCTAAAGGGCATCTTCAAAATAAACCATGTGTTAGTATAATTATTGAAGAGGCCCCAAGGGTACTTGGAAAAGACGTACTTGACAAAGGAGCAAATATTTTTGGAACAATTGCCAGAGAAGGAAGAAAATTTAGAGTAGGACTTGTAGCCATAACTCAACTTCCGAGTCTTATACCGAAGGAGATACTTGCAAATATGAATACAAAAATAATCATGGGAACTGAAATGTCAAATGAGAGAAACGCATTAATAGAAAGCTCTCCCCAGGATATATCTGAAGAATCAAGAAACATTGCTAGCCTTGATATAGGTGAGGCACTTCTAACTTCCACATTTTCTAAATTAGCAATACCTTTGAAAATACCTCTTTTTGAAGATATCTTCAAAGTTGATAAAACAGTTGTAAAAGAAAAAACTGCTTTTAGAGGGGTCGACTTAGAGTGAAATTCTCCCATATGGCCGACATTCATTTGGGTGGTTGGAGAGAAGATACTTTAAGAGAAATTGGAATAAAAACTTTTGAAAAAGCCATTGATATTTCTGTTCAGGAAAATGTTGACTTTATCTTGATTTCTGGGGATCTTTTTGATTCGTCTAATCCTACAATTGATGTTATGGCAAAAGCTGCAAAAAAATTATACGAGCTTAAAATAAAAGAAATACCCGTCTACGTTATTGAGGGTTCCCACGATTTTTCCCCCACAGGCAGAACAATACTAAAGGTTTTTCAGGAAGCAGGGCTTCTAAAAAGAGTTACTTCTGGAGAGCAAACAGAAGGAAAGCTAATCCTAAAGGGAGTTATAGATGAAAAAACTAAAATTAAGCTCTATGGTATATCTGGGATTAGAGGTAGTTTAGAGAAGGCCACGTATACTGTGCTTGATAGAGAAGATTTAGAAAATCAAGAGGGAAAAAAAATATTCTTATTCCATTCTGCTATCCAGGAGCTAAAACCAGATAATCTTTACCAAATGGAATCAATGCCAATTTCTTTGCTTCCAAAAGGATTCTTTTATTATGCAGGCGGGCATATTCACGAAAAAGGGGAATTCGAATTGGAGGACTATAAGAACGTGGTATTTCCTGGTGCATTATTCCCAAATAATATTGATGAACTTTTATCTTTCAAAGGGGGCGGATTTTACTTAGTTGATTATAACGATGGAGCTCTAAACAAAAGATATATTTCAATAAAAGTTGCACCAATGATCCTTTTAGAAATCAATTTGGAAGGAACTCATACAATTAATGTTGAAGAGAAAGTCAGACAGATAGCTGATAAAAATGATTTAAAAGGTAGTATAGTTATCATAAAGTTCAAGGGAAAAATTGAAGGCAGTGTTTCGGATATTAATTTCAAAAAGATCAATTTGTATCTAGAAAATAAAGGTGCACTTTTGGTAAAAAGAGATACAAGAGAAATTAAGACTAAAGAGTTCAAGGAAATAAAAAATTCTTCACTAACAAAAGAAAAACTTGAGGAAGATGTAATCGTCCGACATAAAGATCAGATTAAAATTAAAGATTGTCAAATAGAAACAGTTTCTTTCGTAAAGACTTTTATGAATATTTTATCGAGGGAAAAAAAGGAAGGTGAAAAAAAAGATGATTACAGCAAAGGAATTCTTAGCGAATCCGTAGAATATCTTTTAAAAAATAATCTTCTGGAGGATTTGGATGAAACTTCTCTCTCTTGAAATGCTTAATATAAGAAGTTATCAACATCAAAAAATTGAATTTCCAGAAGGATCATTTTTGTTGTCGGGAGACATTGGATTTGGTAAATCAACTATATTATTGGCAATAGAGTTTGCACTTTTTGGTTTGGGAGATATAATGGCTTCTTCTCTCCTTAGGCGGGGTGAGCGAGAAGGGATGGTCCGTTTAGAATTTGAACTAGAGGGAAAAGAAATCATAGTTGGGAGGAGTCTGCAAAAGAAAGGAGAAGCAATCTCGCAGATAACTGGTTATATTTCAATTGATGGCAACAGAAAAGAAATGACACCCAGCGAACTTAAAGCAGAGATACTCTCTTTATTGGGTTATCCCAAAGAATTGTCCTCAAAACAGAAAAATCCAATATATAGGTACACTGTTTATACTCCACAGGAGGAGATGAAACAAATTCTATTATCTAAAAGAGACGATAGAATGGAGATACTTAGGAGGATTTTTGGAGTTGACAGATATAAGACCATAAGGGACAATTCTAACAATCTAAGGCTTGAACTTAAAAGAAATGCATCAAGTTACGAACTACTATCCAAGGGATTAAATGAAAAAAATGAAGAGCTTAAGATTATTTCGGGGAAAAAAGAGAAACTAACAAGTGAAATAACGGAAATAAAAAAATCTTTACAGAATTTCAAGATAAAAGAAATTACAATCATAAAAAAATCTGAAGAAATAGAAGAAAAATTTAAGCTATTCCAAAACATTTCAAAAGAAGTTGCGGCCAAAGAAGGGGAATTAAAAAGTTATGATCAAAATCTATCTAGTCTTGAATTAAAAATTAAACATATTCTAGAAGGCAAAGAAGATATTGATATCGAGAAGGAGATTTCTTCTATTGAAAAAGATATTAAAATTATTTTAGACAATCTAAAAAAATCTAAAGAGAAAAAGGAGAAGCTTAATAATTGTAAAATTATGGTTGGAAAGCTTGAAGTTGAATTATTGCAAAAAAAGGAATCACTTGATAAAATATCTAAAGAAATAAAATCTAAGAAGGATTCCATTTCTTCTCTAAAAGGTACTTATGATAGAACAATCGATGAAATAAGAAATGAAATATCGGGAATACAAAAAAATATTGAAGAAATATACCAAAGGAAAGAAGGAGTTAACAAAGAAATTGATAGTTTGTTGAAATCAAAGGAAAGATACAATACGAAGATCTCTGAATACAAAGAACAAAATTCAATAGTTATGGGAAGTTTAAGATCTCTTGAATCTGATTTATTATCATTGAAAAATCTGGAAGGCGTTGGATTGTGCCCCCTATGCAAACAGAATATATCAGAGGATCACAGAAAGAATGAGATAAAAAGAATCGAGAAAGAGAAAAATGACTTCAATATTACTTTAAATGAAACAAACAAACTTATTAAAAAAGTGGAGACTAAGTTAAAAGAGATCGATACTGAGATAGATAATAAGTCCAAAAACTTAATTTCTTCTGAAAAAGATAAAATAGTAACACTTGAACGTTTAATCAAAGAAACAGATTCATTTACCATTCTATCAAAGGAGCTTAATAGTTTAAATTCTCAACTTTCCCCTTTAGAAAAATTAATTAATAATAAATCTCTAGAACAAAAACAAATTCTAGCTGAAATAGAAACACTTGCCCCAATTGAATCTGAGATAAATGAACTTGAGAAAAGAAAAGATTCTAGTCTTGAACTTATTGGCAAATATAAAGAAGCTTTGAATCTTAAGACAGATATAGAAATTTTAAAAGATAAAAAGAATAATCTATTGGGAGATATAAATAATCTAAAAGAGAACTTAAAACAATTTTTAGGCATCGATGCTGAAAAACAGGTAATTTCTCAAGAATTAAAAATAATAACTAAGGAAAAAATCAAAAAAGAGAGGGAAGAAGCAGAGAAATTAAAAGAGATTGAGCTCCTTGAAAATGATTTTCTTAGAGTCAGTAAAGAAATTGACGAGAAGAAAAAATACCTTCGTATAAGGGAGAAACTTCAAAGAATTTCCAATTGGCTTGATAATTATTTCATTAGTTTAATGGAAACAATGGAAAAAGAGTTTATGGAATCCCTTAGGGTGCAGTTTGAATCTTACTTTTCAAAATGGCTTGAAAATCTGCTAGAAGGTGATGAGATAGAAGTTTCAATAGATGAGGATTTCACACCAGTTTTGAGACAGGAAGGGTTTGACGCAGACTACGAATCTCTCTCAGGTGGAGAAAGAACTTCTGTTGCACTTGCTTATAGGCTTGCTTTAAACAGAATAATCAATAATCTAGTAGATGAAATAAAAACACAAGATATTATAATCCTTGATGAACCAACAGATGGATTTTCAAGAAAGCAGATGGACAGGGTAAGGGATGTCCTAGATATGCTTGGTATGAATCAAGTAATAATAGTTTCTCATGAGCCAGAAATTGAAAGCTATGTTGATCACGTATTAAGAGTTACAAAAAGAGATGGAGTATCAAGAGTTGAGAACCAAGGTAATTTTTCTAAAACTACCGTTGACCTTTGATTATCTCAAAAAGAATATAAAGCTAAAAGATGATTAAATCGTGGGTGTATAAATGCTTTCAAATATACCAATAAATCTTGATAAGGTAAAAAAAGAAGAGATAGATAAAGAAATCTTGAGAGTTGGAATTATAGCCGAATTGGACGCTATAAATCTATATGAACAACTTGCAGCTATGACTACGAATAAAAATATTAAAATGCTTTTTTTAGATATTGCAAAAGAGGAAAAGACACACGTTGGTGAGTTCCAAACTATGTTGCTGATGCTGGACAAACAACAAGTGCAAGAGTTAGAAAAAGGGAAAAAAGAAGTTGAAGAACTAATCGAATAATTTTAAGATATTATGCAGAATTTCTATACTTTAGAAAGCTCTAAATTGGGAACTTTCGGGGCTGTTTGGAAAGAAGATAATAATCAAACAAAAGTAATTAAGATATTTCTTCCTAGAAATAAAAATAATTTACTTTTTAAAATTAAGGAAGAATATCCCTCTGCAAAAAAATCCAACTCTTTGAATGAATTTATTTTTGAAATAAAGAGATTTCTTTCAGGAGAGAATATCAAATTTAATCTTGAACTTCTTGATTTTGACATATGTACAGACTTTGAAAAAAAAGTATTAATTGCTGATTTTAATATACCAAGAGGATATGTAAGTACTTATTCGAGAATAGCAAAATCATCAGGCGTTCCAAAGGGTGCAAGGGCAGTAGGTAATGTACTCGCTGCTAATCCTTTTCCATTAGTAATACCCTGCCATAGAGTATTAAGGGCAGATGGAAGTCTTGGTGGATTTGGCGGGGGATTTGAAATGAAAAAGAAATTATTAGAAAACGAAGGCATAATTTTATCTAAAGGAAAGGTAAGTATGGATAAAATGTATTACTAAAATTCATCAAGAGTTCTCTGGCTTTTAGAAAACTCTAAATTGGATACCCTTATTCCAACTCTCCTCAGTTTTTTATCAGGATTCTCTTGGAAGTATTTTTCAAGCAACTGTTTAGAAACTGAAACAACTTTTTGTATGTCCTTAGTTTGAGGCATAGTTTCACTTTTTGTTTGAGTTTTTAATTCAGTATCAATAGTTATTAAAGATATAGTCCTGAATGAAATGTTGTTTTTTATTAACCTCAGTTCCATATCCTTTGATAGCTCAACTATCTTTTCAAAAATCACATTTTTATCCTTTGTATCTTCTTTCAGTGTTCCTATTCTTGAAAGTTGTTTTTTCTCTCTTGGTTCAACCGGAGTTTCTTCTATGCCTAGTGCTTTATCGTGAAGAAGTCTAGCCTTATTCTTGCCAAATACTACTTCAAGCTCTGTTAAATCGTATGATCCTAGATCACTTGCAGTTTCAATACCAAGATCGTTTAAAGATTTAGTTGTTTTGTTACCAATTCCATGTAATTCTGAGACTTTTAGATTCTCTAGAAATGGTATTATTTCTCCTTCCTTTACGACAGTCAATCCATTTGGTTTTTGAAAGTCCGATGCCATCTTAGCAACAAATTTATTAGAGGATATACCAACCGATGCAGTTAGCCCCTCCTGAGAAGTTATCTTTTCTTTTATTATGTTTGCTATTTCAATTGCCTTACCTAAATGGCCATCTGTCCTTTCAGTAACATCTAGATAGGCTTCATCAATACTGACTTGCTCCATTATGTCGGATTCGTCTTCCATTAAATCCATTATTCTATCTGATACTTCTCTATAATAATCCATGTCGACAGGCAAGAATGCGACATCTTTGCCCTTTGCAATTCTCTTTGCAATTATTATGGGCATACCAGCCTTAATTCCTAACGCCCTAGCTTTGTAATTTGAGGTGCTTACAGCACCACTGTCTTCAGTTCTACCAGAATAAACGCATATCACAACAGGTTTGCCTCTTATCCTGATATCTCTGTTTTCTTCCAAAGAAGCATAGAATGAGTCAAGATCGACGTGCATTATTATCCTTTTCATTGAGATAAATATGATTTTAGATGATATAATGCTTATCCTTATACTTTTTAATAGCAACAAATAAATAGCCTTTCCATATTTATCTTTCAGGGATTAATATGTTGAGAGTTGTAAATCTTGGGGCCGAAGTAGAAGGTAACCCTATCCTTGATCATGTGAATCTATACATAAAAGAGGGTCAAACCTATGTTCTTTTTGGGCCAAATGGAAATGGTAAAACTTCTTTATTAATGACTTTGATTGGAAACCCTGCATTTAAGATAACTTACGGTAAGATCTTTTTTAAAAATCAAGAAATAAATAATTTAACAACTGATCAAAGAGTCAAAATGGGGATGGGTATAAGCTTCCAGACCCCACCAAAAGTTAGTGGTTTAAAGTTAATTGATACATTGATTAATTGCGCCAAGCAGAGTGGAACTGATCAGAGCAAAATATATGAATATGCACAGATGCTGAATATGGAGAAATTTTTGAACAGAAGTTTAAACGTTGGTTTCTCTGGCGGCGAGGTAAAACGTTCAGAAATCCTTCAGCTATTGACTCTAAATCCAGATCTAGTTCTGTTCGATGAACCCGATAGTGGAGTAGATCTAGAAAACATCGCATTAATTGGGAATGCAATGAGTGAATTACTAGATAGAAAAAAGAAATCAGAAAATAGAAAAAAATCAGGCCTTATTATTACGCATCAAGGCCATATTCTAGATTATGTCGATGCTGATTACGGTGTGATTCTTTACAAGGGTATGGTTGCATGTATGGGTAATCCATATGATATGCTTGAAGAGATAAGTAAGAAAGGTTACGAGGGGTGTGTTGAGAAATGCCTAAAGGGATTCCAGAACTCGAAAAGGATGTAAAGGACAAGTTGGAAAAAGTCGGAATTGAAATGGATAAAGACAAACGATCAGCAATATTCCTTCAGGTAGACCAAAAAGTTGAAACTTCTTCAAGTTTCGCATCTGGTATAGAAATGATTGGTATCAAGCAAGCTCTTGAGAAATATGATTGGCTTCGTGATTATTTCTGGAAAGTAGTTTCTAAAGATAAGGACGAATATACAAAAGAAGTTGATGTCGAAGAGGTAAATGGATATTTTATTAGATCTCTTCCAGGAACTAAGGTAAACTTCCCAGTTGAGGCTTGTCTTTATTTAAAGTCACCTAAGAAACAAAAAGTCCATAATATTATAATCGCTGAAGAAAATTCTGAACTAAATATAATCTCTGGTTGCGCATCCCACCCTGGGCTTACAACAGGCATGCATCTTGGAATATCTGAATTCTATATCAAAAAGAATGCTAAACTTTCATTTACTATGATTCACAACTGGGAACATAATATTGAGGTTAGGCCAAGAAGTGCTGCTATAGTTGAAGAAGGTGGAACTTACATAAGTAACTATATCATCATGAATCCAGTTAAGATTGTTCAAATGTATCCTACAGTTCACCTAAATGGGGATAACTCGACAGCAATAATGAGTAGCGTGATAGTGGCTATGGGCAACTCTGTAGTTGATACAGGAAGTCGTGTTATAATCAAGGGAAATGGTTCAAGTGCCGAAATACTTTCAAGAGCTATCAGTAAGGGTGGCACTATCTACTCTAGAGGGGATATAATTGGAGAAGCTTCAGATTCAAGAGGGCATCTAGAATGCATGGGGATGATGTTATCTGAGAAAGGTAGCATAATTGCAATTCCAGAATTAGAGGCTAAACATCCAAATGTTGACTTAAGTCATGAAGCGGCAATTGGAAAGATTGCCGAAGAAGAAATATTTTACCTAATGTCAAGAGGATTTACTCGAGACGAAGCGACAGCAGCAATTGTCAGAGGATTTTTGGACATAGACATCAAAGGATTACCTCCTGCATTAAAGAAAAAAATAGACGAAGCCATAAATCTTGTCGAGAAAGAACTAATTTAATTTTTATTCTTTCCAGAAGTCTGGTATGAAAAGAATCATAACTGTAAATATTTCTAACCTACCAACCCACATACAGAAGGTTAAAACTATTTTTATGAAAGCAGGTAGTCCAGCAAAAGTAGTCATTGGCCCTACAAGTCCAAATCCTGGACCAACGTTCCCTTGGGTTGTGGCTACGCTAGAAATAGCAGTAATCATATCAATTCCATAAGCTGTAACAATGGTTGTAGCAACAACAAATATAATAACGTAGCCTATAAAAAATCCCATTATATCTTTTAGGACATCCTCTTGTATTGTTTCGTCACCTACTTTTACAGATAGAATCGCATTTGGATGAATGTATTGATATATCTCTCGGTATAAATATTTTAAAATAATAAGAACTCTGATGTTTTTTATGGCACCTCCAGTGGATCCAGCGCATCCCCCAATGAACATTAAAACTAATAAGATTAACCTAGAATGTGAGGGGAATAAATCAAAATTTGCCGTTGCAAATCCCGTGGTAGTTATCGTACTTGTAACTTGAAAAGAAGCATATCTAAAAGAATCAATAATATTTCCATACACATTATACCATAGGTCTAAAGTCATAAGTAAGATAGAGCCTATTACAACTGCAGTGTAAAACATAAATTCTCGATCTTTAAAATAATTAAATTTCCCTCGAAATAAATTATAATGTAACATAAAGTTAGCACCAGATAAAAACATGAAAATTATTACAACAGTTTCAATATATGTGCTATTATAATAAGCAATGCTTAAATTTTTTGTTGAGAACCCTCCTGTTGCAAGTGTAGTAAAAGTATGGCATGTTGAGTCAAATAAATTCATTCCACCAATCAATAGTAAAATAATCTGGGCAGCTGTAAAGATTAGATAAACACCGTACAATATTTTTGCAGTTTCCCTCATTTGTGGTTTCAATTTGTCAAGTTTGGGCCCAGGTGCTTCGGCGTCAAACATCTGCATTCCACCAATGGAAAGAACAGGAAGAACCGCAATAGCAAGGACGATTATACCCATTCCTCCAATCCATTGGGTAAATGCCCTCCAGAAAATTATGGATTTTGGGATTATTTCTACATTATTGATAACACTGGCTCCTGTGGTAGTAAATCCTGACATTGTTTCAAAGTATGCATCTATAAATCCTAAAGTTCCACTAAGGTAGAATGGTAATGCCCCAAATGCCGTTATTATCGCCCAGCCTAAAGAGACAACAGCCATTCCTTCAATGAGCCTAAGGCCTTCATTATTGTCTTTTATTCTCGATAATAAGTATCCGGATATAGCAGTAATAATAATACAAGAAATAAAAACAAAGATTTCCTTTTCACCATAATAAAGAGCACATAGTAATGGAGCCACCATTGAAACTGCTATCATTATCACTATTCTACCTATTATTGGCAACACGCTTCTTGTTCGCATTTTTAGTCCTCAATACTAAAATTATAATTTCTTATTGCTATAATTTGTTAGTTTTATAAATTTACTCTTTCCAGAAGGAGGGGGCAATAAAAACAAGCAAGCCGAAAACTTCTAATCTTCCGGCAAGCATAGTGAAGCATAAAAGAAGTTTCCCTATTGGAGGTAAATAACTATAATTTGCCATTGGTCCAACGAGGCTAAATCCGGGCCCAACTCCGCCCATTGTTGTTGCTACTGCTGATATCGAGGTAATCATATCATTTCCTAATAGAGCCATTAAAAGGCTGCATACTCCAAATATACCCATATAGAAAACGAAAAAACCCGACACACTGTCCAAAATTTCTTGGGAAATTATTTTTCCATTTAATTTAACAGAAAAAATAGAATTAGGGTGAATCACTCTGTTTATCTCTCTTAATCCTATTTTTAGCAATAGTAATAATCTTATTATTTTTATTGCACCTGCTGTTCCACCTGCGCACCCGCCTAGAAGCATTAAGAGTAATAGAACAAATTTAGAAACATCTGGCCATAGATTATAATCTGTAGAAGCAAAACCGGTAGTACTAGAAATTGTTATTGCGTTAAAAACTGCATATCTAAATGAGTGGACCAATGAATCATATAGGTGGAATCTTAGGTCAAGTGTTATTATTGAAATAGCTAAACCTAATATTCCGAGGTATAATAAGAATTCACTGTCTTTGTGATAAGTAAATTTGCCTTTTAGTGCTAAGTAGTGTAGTGAGAAACTAGTTGCACCAATAAAACTAAATATAGTTAAAACAGCTTCTATGTAAAGATTATTATAATACTGAATACTATTATTTTTTGTAGAAAAACCTCCCGTACCAAGTGAAGCAAACCCGTGGCATGACGCATCAAAAAGATTCATTCCAGCAATAACAAGTAGAATTATCTGAGAAATGGTAAAAAGCAGATAAACGCCATACATTACCTTACCGACTTCTCTTATCTGTGGTTTCAATTTATCTAGTTTGGGGCCAGATGGTTCAGATAAAAAAATTTGTCTCCCACCAACTGCTAATGCAGGTAATATTATTAATGCTAGGACGATAATCCCAATACCCCCAAGCCAATGTGTAAAAGCTCTCCAAAAAAGTATTGACTTAGGTAAGATTTCGACATTTGCTATAACAGAAGCACCTGTTGTAGTAAATCCAGAAATAGTTTCAAAATACGCATCAATAAAACCAAGGTAACCGGCTAAGTAAAAAGGTAGGGCTCCAAAAATTGGAATCACTATCCAACATAAGGTCACTACGCCAAAGCCTTCTGGCAGTCTAATGTCCGCATCTTTGAAAACAAATCTTAATATTGAACCTGCTAAGAATGTTATAACAATACACAGAATGAATATCCAAATTTCCTTTTCACCATAATATAAACCCCATAGGAGAGGTAATATCATTGCTAGCCCTATTACCTGAAGCATTGATCCCAATATCCCAAGGACGGGGTTTATTCTCATAATATCTAATCATTATCTTATTGCCTGATATATAAATATATCTTGTTTGTTTAGCCTAAAATAGTTTTTTACAATACAGATTTAGTTAATATAATAAAATTATTAAATATTTTTTTTCCTATATACTCATATTCTCGCTTAATATTATAGTAATCTTCAATCATACTTTCATTGTCTAGTTTTTTTAAATCTTCATCTTCTTCTACCCATTTTAGAATCATTTGTTCATTTAATTCGATATGTCCTTGAACTCCATATGCTTTATCTTTATATTTAATTATTTGATTATCGCAATATTTTCCAGTGCCTAAAATTCTAATCTCAGGATTAGAATCTACAGTTTCACCATGTAACTGGAATATCTTGAAAGACGGTTTCACGTTTCTAAACATAGGATCTTTTTTCCCATCAAAGGTAAGATTTACATTAAAGAAGTTTCCCAATGGATCACGCCAGCCAACTTCCTTTATTAGATTTTTCTTTACAATTCCTCCAAAGGCTTTTACTAACAATTGAAGCCCTAAACATATCCCAAAATATGGAATTCCAGCATCAACGTATTCCTTGATGATTTGAAGCTCTTCAATTATTTTAGGAGTATTATCGTTAGCACTATCTGGGCCGCCCAATACAATCAGAGCATCATAATTTTCATTAGAAGGGATTTTATAATTATTTTGAAAATCAAAAATATCATATTCGATACTATTTCGATTTAGAATATCCCCAATTAGGCCTGGGCCTTCTCTTAGTATATTACAGATTATTAGATATTTCATATTATTAAAAAACAGCATAATTTAATAAATGTATTTGGACTAATATGGCATAATTTTGCTATCGGAGGTTAATTATGACAAAAAAAAGATTGGAATCAAAAAAAGCGCCCGCTCCGGTAGGGCCATATTCACAAGCAGTTGTTGCTGGTGAATTTGTTTATGTATCTGGACAAATACCTCTTTTATCATCTGGGGAATTAATCCAGAATAATATCGAAAAAGCTACTGATATTGTTATAGATAACATAGAAGCTATACTCAAGGAAGAAAATTTATCTTTGGAAGACATTGTCAAATCAGAAGTATTTTTAAAAGACTTGTCTAATTTTGAGAAGTTTAACACAGTTTATGAAAAAAGATTTACAGTCGCAATAAAACCATCTCGTGTAACAATAGAGGTATCAAAATTACCTAAAAATGCCGATATTGAAATATCTTGTATTGCATATAAAAAAAGAATCTAAATTAATATTGTCCAAATAGATCTTTTATCTTTTTTATTTTATCTATTTTGGCAGATATTATTACTTTGTCATCCTCTTTAACAAAGTCATCGCCTGTCGGGATAATCAAATTATCTTCTCTGACTATAATTAAGAACAAAATATCTTCAGGTAAAGATATTGATTTAAGCGATTTTCCCAATATTTTTGAATTTTTTGACGGCGCAAGTTCAATAATTTCAGCTTCACCATTTGGAAGTCTAATGAGTGATTTCAGGCCACCCATTCTGATAAATCTCATAACGTTTTCTGCGGCGGATACTTTTGGGCTAATAGCCACGTCTACTCCCATATCCTCAAAAAATTTTAGTAGTTCTAGATTTTCTACCCTTGCTACAGTTTTTGGCGCCCCAAGATATTTTGCTAAAAGGCATGAAAATAAATTTAGTTGGTCGTGCTTAGTCAAAGATACAAACGCGTCAACATCTCCGATACCTTCATCTTTTAGAAGAGCGAGATCTAGTATATCTCCTTTGGTAACAAGCGTTTTATGTAGAATCTTGGATATTTCTTCGCATCGTTCTGCGTCACTGTCAATTAATTTTACAGACATGCCTCTTTCTAGCATCTTTGCTAGTTGAACTGCAGTGTTGCTTGCTCCCATTATCATTACTTTTCTTACCCTTTGGCAGTCACTACATTTTTCTATAACTTTTTCAACTACTTTGGGTTTACCTAGAATAAAGGCTTTATCTCCTTCTTCAAAAACATAGCTACCTGTTGGGATTATTGTTTCTTCTTCTTTTACAATTGCACCTATAATTGTCCCTTCGGGAAAGATCTTTTCTTTCAATGCTTTTCCTATATATTTAGACTCTTCTCCCACCTTGAATTCAGCCATTGTGACTTTTCCATCGGCCAAGGCTTGAATTGCAAGAGCACTTGGGAGTTCCAATATTCTTTCTACATCATAGGCAATAATTGTACCGGGTGAAAAGGCATAATCGACGCCTACTTTCGCCAAGTCAATGTCTCCAGTAAAAGTGTATTCAATCGCAATTCTAGCCACAGTTTTTCTGACTCCAAGATTTTTTGCAGTTATGCACGATATTAAATTCACTTCAGAAGAGCTAGTAACAGCTACCAATAGGTCGGCATCTTTAATTCCAGCTTCAGTAAGAACTTTAGGATTCGAACCGTTGCCTTGTATTACAAGCGCATCAATTTTTTTTGATATTTCTTGACATCTTGCAAGGTCCTTTTCAATAACAACTACACCAATGCCATCCTCGACTAGAAGTTTAGCAATGTTATACCCGGTAAGGCCACCCCCTACCACTATGACATACATAAGGTAAACATCATACTAACGGATATATAAAGATTTAGTATTCCGCCTTACGACAAATCGACAGAAGCGGATAATTTTTTTATTGACTCCTCTAAAGAATTACCTGAGATAATTATCTCAATCGCATTAACTCTGCATTTATCAACGCATCGGCCACATCCTCTGCAATTATCACTTATTTGAGCTTTCCTATCTACAACTTTTATAGCATTGACAAAACATACTCCAACACATTCTCCGCATCCGGTGCATTTATCTGTTACTTTTATTTCAAGTCCTGCTAATTTTGTTACCTTAGCACCGATATCCCTAGAGAGATTTGGTAGCATCATCCAAAGACAGCAACACTCACAACAGTTGCATATTGTAAGCAACTTCTCAGGGGGCTTAGCCTTTAACCAGACAGAATCAAGCTTGTTTCGACCAATTAAATGAACAAGACCTGCTTCACGGCATTTTTTGACGTATTCTTTTGCCTCCTCTTTCGTCACTTGTCTCCCAAGTTTTGAGTCTATCTTTAATGCGGCTTCACCTAAAAACAAACATCCAAAATCTTGGGGATAATGTTCGCAGTTTTTAGATTTTCTGCATATGCAGAAATTCATAATAACATGGTGCTTTGAGTTATCAATAAAATAATCTAAAACTTCAGAAGGAAGTATGATTGAGTCATCTTCATTGATTTTTTGATCCATTCTTATTACTTTATCCTTTGGTATATAGAAGATCCTGTCATTTTCGAAGAACATTTTTTCTATTATACTTCCAATAAGAGGTAATCTACTAAATTTTGCAAAGAAGAATCTAAGAGGGAATAGTTTTGAGAGAATTCTGACTGTAAAAGGGATATTGGACATATTTATCATTTGTCAAATAATTGATAATAATTTTTAGAATTGGGCTAAATTTAAATCTATTGGGTGCTACTTTAGAATTAGAAAAATTTATTAATTATAAAAGAAAAAAGTAATCATGTTTCATAAGACTAAGAGGAAAGAAAAAATAAACTTTGAAGATGATATAATCCAACCGATTGAAGATATCATAACAAAGAAAAAAGACATATCCAGATCAATATTTGGGCTTGCAATAATCCTCTTTGTAGTTACAATTATAGAGATGGTAGTTGTTCTAACAGGATTTTTTGAAATTGGGATTATAATAGGAGTAGTATCAATGCTTTCCTTAGTGCAATTTCTTGTTGCAGTTATATTACTCTCAATTTCGTGGAAGAAGAAATGTTAAAAGCAATATTATTTAGCCAAAGCACTTTTTAGCATCATTTTAGTTATTTCCTTCCAGGTTTTTCGTATTTCCGTTAGTTCTATACCCATTTGAATCGCTCCCATGAGGCCGTCTTGAAGTGAGATTATCCCCATTGACAGGGAAAATGAGTTTATATTTTTTTTGATAATTCCTTTCTTTTTATAGCTTTCAAAATAGTCTGCAATTAATTTAATTGATTCTCTGTAGTATTTTGTCATTTCTTCTTTCATAGAGGGGTCACTTGTCATAAGTTCGGAGATCGCTAGATTAAAATCTAGTGGGGGGAATAATCTGTCTAAAAGAGTTAGGTCTTCAGCTGATTGAGATTGCCCCATGTTGAACATTATATCAAAAAATTCATCCGTTGCGATAGCTTCTGGCGGCCTTATATCTAGAAACGATATTAGCTCTTTTTGGGTGCAATCAACATAATATCTGATTACCTCTAAAAACAGTTCTTCTTTACTTGTAAAGTACTGGTAGATGGCTCCTTTGCTAACTCCAAGACTTTCTGCAATTTCTGCCATCTTAGTTTTATGATACCCTTTTTCAGAGAAGAACTTTACAGATTCTTTTATTATTCTGTTTTTTGCCTCTTCTCTGTAGTCTGGAAAAACTTTAGGCATTGATATCAATTAAACTATGTATCAATGTTTAAATATATTTCGACTTATAGGAAAAAATAATGACCTATAAGTAAGTTTTTTGTATAACGTTTAAGGTAATATGTAAATACTTTTATATTGATTTAGATTGGTATTTTCAGGTGCTAAGATGGATATGATGTTCTGGGTATTGCCTATCCTTATTTTTCTGGCAAGAGTTGTAGACGTCAGCCTTGGTACCATGAGGATCATATTTGTCTCAAAGAATCTCAAGAAACTTGCACCCATCGTTGGATTTTTTGAAGTTTTTATCTGGATTAATGTCATTGGCCAAGTCATGCAGAATGTTAATAGCCTAGTTCACTATGTAGCATATGCGGGGGGGTTTGCAGCTGGGAATTATATCGGTATTGTGATAGAAGAAAGGATAGCAATGGGTCATGTAATTGCTAGAATTATCACAAAAGAAGATACAGATGATATTCTAAAATATCTAAAAAGAGAAAAATGTGGGGTCACAATTGTCGACGCCCAAGGAAAAAAAGGAGAAGTAAAGATCTTATTAACAGTTGTTAAAAGAAAGAAACTTTATGAAATATATGAAGCAATTGAAAAATTTATTCCTGATTCCTTTGTTTCAATTGAAGATGTAAAATCTGTAAGCGATGAATCGTTTCTAGGTCTGCCCACAAAGAAAAAGAAGTTTCTCGGAACCTTTAGAGCATTGAGAAAAGGTAAGTGAACTTTTTATAGTTCTAGGTCTAATATTCTTCATGGAATATAAAAAATTTGGTAATAAATATATAATAAGAATAGATAAGGGCGAAGAAGTCGTAGATACACTGAAAAAATTTTGTGTTGACAATAAGATCAGATTAGGAACAATAACTGGACTTGGGGCAACAAATAAAGTAACAATTGGACTTTTTGAGGCTCAGTCAAAAAAATATTTCTCTAAAGAATTGATTGGAAATCATGAGATAGCCCCACTTTATGGCAACATAACGACTATGAACGGAGAAATTTATTTACACCTTCATGTAAATTTGGGAAATGAAGAGCACAAGTCATTTGCAGGGCATCTAAATTCGGCATTTGTCAGTGCAACAGTTGAAGTGATAATTGATTCAATCGAAGGGGAAGTTGAGAGAAAGTTCAGTGATGAAATCGGATTGAATCTTCTGAAATTCATTTAGGTATTTTCTTTGATATGTACGCAGTAAAATTATCGCCTATTGAATAGCTATTAAGTAGTTTAAAGTTTGTTTGCTCCAATAGCTCATTCACTTGTAATTCACTAAGCCTATCCTTTACAGGTGGTCCTTTTTCTGTTTCTTTCTTTTGCCATTCTATAATACAAAGTTTTCCTTGAGTTTTTAGAATCTTATTTGTTTCTTTTAAGAAGATTACCTTGTCGTCGACTTCATGGAGAACATTTGACATTAAAGCGAATGTACCCGTATCTTGATTCAGATGGAAATTATATGAATCTGAAAGTATAGGTTCTATGTTTGTTATCTTATTTACATTTATTCTTCTATTAAGTTCTTCCAACATTTCACTAGATGTATCAAGCGCAAAGACTTTTCCTTTTGGCCCTGTAATTATTGAAGCGGGAATAGAAAAATAACCGATTCCGCATCCAATGTCTATGAAAATATCATTTTTAGTTAATCCCGCATTAATTAGTGTTTCTTCTGGGGGCAACATTTTTCTTCGTTCTGGGGAATCTAATCGATTCATGTCTTTTATATTGAATTTGTGAGTCATATTCAATTGATTTTTGTAGCAAGTTAAAAATATTATTATTTCGTCCTAAGTATATAATAGGGATTTATCTGTAAAAAAACTAGTTTTAGTATATAAAATAAAATTAGTAAAATCAAAAGTTTAACTTAATAAACTATAATTTAGATGGATAAGCAAATGTTTAAATAGGAACTACCAATTTATTTTGGTAATTATAAAGGTGATTTATTATTAAAAAAATAATAGCTATTTTAATAATTGGAATCTTTGTATTATCTACAGGAGCTGTCTATGCTGCAGATGGTGCAGAAAAGTGGAGATTCCAAACAGGTGGTGCTATTCGCTCATCACCTGCAATCGGTGCAGACGGCACCATCTACGTTGGAAGCTACGATACTTACCTTTATGCAGTCAATCCCAATGGCACCGAAAAGTGGAGATTCCAGATAGGTAGTATGTTCTCATCACCTGCAATCGGTGCAGACGGCACCATCTACGTCGGAAACAATTATGATTACCTTTACGCGATAAATCCCGACGGCACCGAAAAGTGGAGATTCAAAACTGGCGAAGTTATTTGGTCGTCACCTGCAATCGGTGCAGACGGCACCATCTACGTCGGAAGCAATGATGATTACCTTTATGCAATCAATCCCAACGGCACCCAAAAGTGGAGATTCCAG
>CAZUMN010000006.1:0-19517 GCA_964621955.1 uncultured Thermococci archaeon | reverse complement strand
TGATGATTACCTTTATGCAATCAATCCCAACGGCACCCAAAAGTGGAGATTCCAGGCAGGTGAGGTTATTTACTCCTCGCCAGCAATCGGTGCAGACGGCACCATCTACGTTGGAAGCTACGATGATTACCTTTACGCTATAAATCCCAACGGCACCCAAAAGTGGAGATTCCAGGCAGGTAGTGATATTTACTCCTCGCCAGCAATCGGTGCAGACGGCACCATCTACGTTGGAAGCTACGATGATTACCTTTACGCTATAAATCCCAACGGCACCCAAAAGTGGAGATTCCAGGCAGGTAGTGATATTTTCTCATCACCTGCAATCGGTGCAGACGGCACCATCTACGTCGGAAGCCGTGATGATTACCTTTATGCAATCAATCCCAACGGCACCCAAAAGTGGAGATTCCAGACAGGTGAGGTTATTTACCCCTCGCCAGCAATCGGTGCAGACGGCACCATCTACGTCGGAAGCCATGATACTTACCTTTACGCTATTGAAGGGAGCCCTGGATGGACAACTGCAACTTACCAGCAATCAATGAGTAAATATGCAAAATCAAACTGGCCAAAGTTTGGACAGAACAACTACAATCTCCGTAGGGCAATAGAATTAACTCCACAAAAACCCCTTCCAATAGATAAGATACTAAAAATCCTAAAGGAAAATCAGGAAAACTAATTTATTTTTATATTAAAGCTCTTTTCTTAGATAAACCATTTCGTATATTTTAATCTTATATTACAATTCCCTATAAAATTAGTAAAATTATTAAGTTTACTCATTTTTCTCCTTTTTTAATCAATATCTTCTGGTAGACTTGATTTATTTCCTTTAACATATCTTCCATTTCTTTCTTTACTTGATCAGGTTTATTCACGTTAAAGTCGGGGTGGTACATCATATTCAATACTTTCTTTCTTTTTTTTATATCCTCAATTGAAGCGTCTGGAGTACATCCAAACTGTTTCAAAAGCGCTTCAAGGGAATCACTTTCTTTTTTGATTGGCTCATCTCGTTTCTTTTCCTTTTTTTCATCATAATTCCATTTGTGATAATCCCATTTTTTCTCTTCTCTTTTCTTCTTCTCTTTGATATCAAACTCTGATTTAACGCTTTCAAAAAACTTATTTTTCCCGTAATCTTCATAGGTCAAAAGAATTTCTATACTACCCTTACCGCTATATTTTGGAGTAAATCTTAATATACATCTTTTTTCTTTTTCCATTTCTATTTTTCCTATGTCTGCAGATTCAATTGTTTTAATATTTGGAGAAGACCTAATCTCAACTTTGACATTTAGAGCATCGTCATCTCCAAGATTTTTTACCTTAATAGGAATGGAGGCTATCTCTCCTTCTTTTATTTCTTCGAGGAACTCTTCTCTTAAGAATAGTTTTGGTCTTGAGTTCCTTTCTTTTAATGTATAAAGTGGCTTTGAAGTTATACCTTCTTCAAGACATCTCTTACATACAAGCCTTGAATAATTCCAGCATGATGAGCATACTTTTTGCCCGCAAACAGGACACCTTCTCTTATTCTTGGATGATTTTATTATCTTCTCACAAACTGAACACTTCTCAATAAGATTGGGCGCTATATTTGAAGAATCTTTCTTTGTAGGCATCTTTATTTTTATTCTACAATTTGAGCAAAGTAGATACCTTTCATCGCCTTTGAAGAGTATAGAAGCCCTGCAGTTAGGGCAAAGTATCTTCATAATGCTATTTTGATAGGTAATCTTAAATATTTTTAGGAGATAATAATAGTCAGAAGAGTATCGGTGAGAAAATATGGCAAAAAATAATGATACTACCTCCAAAAAAGAAGCTAAGGATTCAAAGAAAAAATCAGGTGGATGGAAAGGGCCGATAATAATAGTCCTGATTATAGCTCTTTTATTTGCCGGAGTATTTTATGATGTTTATAGGTTGGGAAATGATAATGTCCTTTTTCTCTTTGTAGATGAAGAGAAAGGAAATCCTGGAACTGTTGAAGTATCATCTGTGATTATATTCTCTAACTTAAGGCCAAAAGGAAGCAGCGTGGATATAGATCCATTGTCAACAACTCATGGTCTAAATTTTTTAGGGATAAATATAAACAATTCTTTGGTGAAAACATCTGACCTAAAACAAGGGGTCGAACATGCAAAACAGATTTCTAAAATTGAATCGGCAATTGATATTACAAGAGTCGTTGTAATCGATTCTGAAACATTAAAGGAGTTAGTTGATGTCGTTGGGTATGTACCTGTTGATTTTAAGCAGCAGATAAATATACTTGGCCAGGAAAGAGATATCGTAGCAAAAGGTAATGTGACTGGGATAATGGCAAAACAAATTGTCCAGGGAAAGACATTTCCCATAGTCGATTCAAATACGATCAATGACGTTCCAGAGACAAGTCTTTGGAGGGTAAAAAGCAAGATAATTGGTGAAATATCTCTAAACATGCTAGATTTGGCAAAATATGATAAACAAACAAGAAGAGATATATCCTATAAGATACTAAAATTATACAGGGAAGATAAAATAAAAGTTTACAATAAGAATATGACGCTCGTCCTGATTGATGTACTACCTGAAGGTTTTGGTAGAATCATTATGGATTTTGCCGTTGATATAATAAGTTAGGAGGTTTTATGCAGAAAGAAGTATTTGTAGTCGCAACGTTTATTTTGGCAATAGGGCTTGCAATATCCGTATATAACATCAGCCTTTTGAGCAATCAAAACGCAGTACTTAGTCAAAGAGTAAGTTCTCTAAACCAGGACATAACTAGGCTTCAGGGACAACAGACAATTCTTGAAAACAAACTTCTTACTCTTGAAACAGAAAAATCGCAGTATGATTCAGTCGTAAGGAATTATACTTTTCAGATTCAGGATTTATTAAAGAAAAATGAAGTTCTTCAGCTTCAACTTCAATCATGGGATATCCCTGTGGTATGGGTGTCAACTGAAGTCCAATGGACATCTTCAACTTTTCATCCAAGTGATAACGTAAGAATATCTTTCACTCTTACAAACACAGCCAATGAAAATGCACAGAACATTAGAATTTCTTTTCCTGAATCTTATATGAGGGGATTCCAAGTAGTTAGCGTATCAGACCCAAGAGTTAGACTAATCAGCAATGAAATTACCATTGATTCACTTGTTCCACGACAAACTTTAAGCTTTGATGTTGTCCTTAGAACTCAATCGGCTGGATTATATAGTGGACCTCTACGGATTAGGTGGACTGGAATAGGGGATTTCTTTACTTTAAATGAAATAAGCACTCGTGTGTCATAGAGCGGATTCAATGGAAATAAAGAAATATCCTGAAGATTTTCAAGTAGAGGAAGTCATAGATATAAAAAATGGAAAATACCTTGTTTTTAAGGTAAAAAAAATAAACAGGGATACCCTTGATGTCATTCACGAACTAGCTCGAAAAACTGGGATACCTTTTGGAAAATTTGGATATGCGGGACTCAAAGATAGGCATGCCGTGACTATCCAGAGTTTCTCTGTTGATGCGGTATATGAAAATACTATAAGAAGTTTAGACCTAAAGGACGTAGAGTTATATGATTTCTCAAAAGGTCAAAAGATTGATATCGGAGACCTACTGGGGAACAAATTTAATATTCTAGTGAGGGGTATCCCGGAAAATTCTGATGAGATTATAAGATCTAACATTCAACAGATAGAGAAAAACTCTGGATTTCCAAATCTTTTTGGAGAACAAAGATTTGGAGGTAATGAAGAGGCCGGCAGGCTTATCCTGAAAGGTGAGTTCAAAGAGGCGGTTGAGAAGCTATTGTTAAAAGATAATCTTAGTGAAGATTTAACTAATTTGATTAAGGAAGGGAAATATGTAGAAGCACATGAATTATACCCAAATATAAGAAATGAAAAACAGATCTTAGATTTTTTGTCAAAGTCACCTGATTATGCTAAAGCGTTTATAGTTTTACCTCCTTCTGTTTCTTCTCTATTTGTTCATGCTTATCAGGCTAAAATATTCAATGAAGCTGTTCTTGAAAGAATAAAAGAAGTCCCTTTAAATGAACCTGAGCTAGGTGATCTTGTATCAATGGCAAAGCAGGGTAACTACTATAGGACGCAGGTAACTAAATCTAATCTTGGGCGCGTGAAGGAAGGGATAAAAAAAGGAGAGATAAATGTGATAGCTCCTCTAATTGGTTACAGCTCTTTGATTCCAAAATCTTTATTGGGAAAAATATCAATAGAACTAATAGAAAAAGATGGAATAATAAAGGAAAGCTTCCGTGTCAAAGAAGCGCCATTTTTGGCATCCAATGGTGCATATAGAAATATATTAGGGGGATACAAGGATCTTTCTTATAATATTGAAGAGGATGGAACAAGATTCAAGTTCTTTCTCTACAAGGGAGAATATGCAACAGTTTTTTTGAACTTCCTTACTTCTTCTTTATCTTGATTATATCGCCTATAGTTGTTTCCTTTGAGTTTTGTTTTGATTTAGATATATCAATGCCTTCGTCTGACTTTTCTTTGAGCTTTATATCTAGAATTTTTTCAAGTTTCTGGACAAGTTCGTTAGATAGGGCGAAACCTTCTGTTTCAATATGGTGAATAATGGATTCTTTTTCATTCATTTTTCTGGCAAGGTCCTTCTGTGACCAACCCTTTGCTTCTCGAGCATCCTTTATAACAAGGTGATAGTCGTCTACTAGTGTGTATTCTTCTTTTGTTCTGGTAGGCCCACCCATTCTTGGCTTTGAAGGTAATACAACACCATCTGAACCTATGGCACCTTTCCCAAATTTTGACCAACTCTGTCGGTCTGTTCCAAATCTAGAACATTTATCGCAAACCTTTACACTAGCGCCTTCAACTCTTACGTTGAAAACTTTTCCTTGTATGGTCTTGCCACATATTTCGCATATCATCTTATCAACAGTTGTTCAAATTGAACATTTATAAGGGTTTTGAGCTTTGATTAATTCTTGGAGATGATAATCATTATTGTAAGTTTTTTTTTAAATATTTCTCATAATAATGACACTCAATGTAGAAAGATTTATAAAGATGTGAAATCTAATACATCTTGTTTGGGGTGCTAATGGTGGACAGTAGTATTAAGTATCGGACAAAAAGACTTGACGAAGAAGATGTTTATGAGAATGATGCTCAATATAATGATAAGGTAATAGAACGATTGAAACTTCTTGAAATACAAAACAGAAGCTTCATAACTGAAAAAATTAGATTAGAAAAAGAGAACGATGGCCTCAAAAAAGAGTTGGAAAGATTAAACGCACCCCCATTGATCACAGGAGTTGTAGTTGAGGCTATAGATTCATCTAAGATTATTATTAAAAGTTCAAGTGGCCCAAAATTTGTTGTAAGTGCCTGTGCCAATGTCGACATTAAAGACCTTGTACCCGGGGCATTAGTTGCTTGTAATCAGAGAAATCTTTCAATAATGGAAGTACTACCTTCTACCAAAGATCCAGAAGTTTGTGGCATGGAAGTTCTAAATAGGACAGGGGTTACCTATTGTGAAATTGGAGGCCTAAGAGATCAAATAAACAAAATAAAAGAAACAGTAGAACTACCTTTGAAAAGACCAGAACTCTTTGATAAAGTTGGTATAGAGCCACCGCACGGAGTCTTGTTACATGGGCCACCTGGGAATGGTAAAACTTTAATTGTCAAAGCAGTTGCAAATGAAACTGATTCCACATTCATAAGGGTAGTTGGCTCGGAGTTTGTCAGAAAATATATAGGAGAAGGAGCTAGGATGGTAAGGGAAGTTTTTAATCTTGCCAGAGAAAAAGCCCCTTCGATTCTATTCATTGATGAAATCGATGCCATAGGATCAAGACGTGTCGATACTGGAATAAGTGGAGATAGAGAAGTTGCTAGAACTATGATGCAACTTCTAGCTGAACTTGACGGTTTTGACCCAAGAGGACAAGTTAAGATCATAGGTGCTACAAACAGAGTAGATATGTTAGATCCTGCACTTTTAAGGCCAGGAAGATTTGATAGATTAATCGAAATACCCCCACCTACAAAAGATGAATGCCTGGATATCTTTAAGATTCACTCAAGAAATATGAATATCAAGAATCTAGATTATTCTGAGATAATTAATTTAATAGATGGCCTATCTGGCGCAGAAATTAGATCACTATGCACGGAAGCCGGAATGGCTGCCATAAGAGAAGAAAGGGATTATGTCACTTCCGAAGACTTTAAATGCTCAGTAACAAGAATTACATCATCGGAGTATCAAAGTAATTCACTAATTGGAATGTATGGATGAGGAAACCGACAGCGTCTGACTGATGATGAGAGATGGGCGGTCTGACATATTTTATTTTTTATTCTTTTTCTACCGTAAACTTTATTTACTTTGAATCCTATCCTTAGTGGGGATTATTTGAAAGGAGAGGAAATAGCAGATTTAATATTTGGATATACAATATTTATTTTTAGTTTGGCAGCAGTATTTTTATGCTATTATGCTGAGAACTTTATGTAAATAAGATTTTCAATAATATTTTATTTTTAATAATGAAAAATTCTATCTAAAAAAGAAAAATATCTGGAGAGAGGATAACAGAAGCATTCCACATATTATAATCGTCATACCCACCATGATTAGTTTCTTTCTTTCCTCAGGCCTCATATAACTTATTATTCTATTTATGATTAAATATCTTTCTATAAGTTATTCTAAAAAATATTATTTCTTAGATTTTGATAATAAGCTCTATTATGGGCTTTTATCTATTTTTAAGGTATAAAAGGGCCATAAATTAATAAAAAATAAAATATTACACTAAGGCTTACTTTATATTTGCCCCACTGGTATATTGATTGGTGATTATATGCAGGAATATAAAAACACAAATAAAGTTCCTTTTCCACTATTGATTGAAAAGGCAATAGAACATGCAAATGCTGAAAGAAATGATAAGAATCTTGTCTTATCAAACATATTTATAGAGGTAGCTAAAGTATAAAAACCTATAATAATTTTTTTATTTAGTTATGTCAAGCAAAATAAAGGATATCTTGATGTGGGAAGAATCGCTATTCAGAAACCCCGAAGTCTTTGATCTTAGTTATATACCGGAGGTTTTTAAATACCGGGATAATGAACTTGAAGCAATATCCCATAATGTAAAGCCTTTGATTAAAGGAGATTTTCCAACAAATACTATTGTTTTAGGGCCAACAGGTACAGGGAAGACTACTTCAGTTAAATTGCTCTTCAAGGACATTACAGAAGTTTCAAACAGTGTTGTACCAGTCTATATAAACTGCCAGTTCCACTACCGAGAATTCTCAATAATGTCTCAGATCTTTAAAGGCATATTCGGATATCCCCCAGTAGAAACTGGGAAACCTCTAACAACTCTCTATGAATACACGATGGGAGAGTTACAGAAAAAAGACAAAACATTACTTGTTGCATTGGATGATGTGGATTTTTTGTTCCATGTTAATGTTGCAGAAAATATTCTATATAAGATTCTGAGGGCACATGAGATATTCCCGGGAGTTAAAACAGGAATTATTGGAATCGTCACAGATAATGCTTTTTCATTTAAAGTTTCAGAAAAGATTAGGACAGTATTCATGCCAAATGAAGTTCATTTTAAATCTTACTCTCAAGCCACAATAACAGATATTTTGAGATATCGTGCCGATATCGGATTATTTCCGGGTGTGATGGATGAAGAAGTCTTAGATAAAATTTCAGAAATAACTTTTGAGAAAGGCGATTTAAGGCTTGGGATAAGAGGAATAAAGGAAGCTGCAATGTTGGCAGAACTTCAAGGCAGGAGAAAAATAATTGTTGATGACGTTGAAAAAGCAATAGATCGTATCAGTTCTTCTTTGCATGTTGAAAATGTCTTCGATGGCTTATCGAAAACAGACAAGAAAGTCCTCAAAGTCATAGCAGAAAATTCTGGTAAATTCACAAAAGCGAATGATTTTTTCAATACATTAGGCGAGGATATGTCCTACGAACTCTTTAGAAAGTCAATAGTAAAACTTGAAAATCTTAAAATAGTTGACATTCAAAAAGCGCAGTCAAGGGGTCGCGGGAAACAAAATCTTATCCATTTAAGGGTACCTAAAGAGGCCATCCTGGAAATTATTAAGGAATAACATTTAAAAGTAACTTATAGCCTCTTTAATTCAAATGAGGATACTAGTAACTAATGACGACGGCTATGGTAGTGAAGGAATAAAGAAACTCACAGAGATTGCAGAATCTTTGGGTGAAGTAGTTGTCATAGCACCAAAGGAAAATTGTAGTGGGATTGGCCACAGCTATTCTATATTTAAAAAAATTGAAGTTGAAGGGCTTTATCTAGTTGATAAAAAAAGAACCGATTATATTGTTTCTGGGACACCGGTAGACTGTGTAGCTCTTGCCATAAGACATTTCATGAGGGAAAAAATTGATCTTGTCCTCTCGGGTATTAATCATGGAGAAAACATATCTTATGATATATACTACTCGGGAACAGTTTCGGCTGCTAGAGAAGGTATAATAAATGGTATACCTTCTATATCAATTTCTTCGACGAATTATTTTAATCCGATGTTTGAAACAGCTACAAAATTTTTGGGGATACTTTTTGATTCATGGAATTTTAAAAAGTTACCAACTGATACTCTACTAAACATAAATGTACCTTCTATCCCTTTTGATGAACTAAACGGTGTTGAAATAACAAGACTCGGGAGAAGAGTATATTATGACGAACCATTTGAAACAAACAACGAGGAAGGCAAGATGTATTTCAAAGTTTTTGGTAAGCCCCCTGGGGGTTTTGTTGAGGAAGGCACCGACTATTCTGCAATAAAGGAAAACAAGGTATCCTTAACTCCAATACACCTTGACGCAACTAATCACAATGAAATGAAATCATGGAACGATGTAGTTAATCTGGAAAAACTAATCGATTCTTTTTAATCAGTAATTTTTAATAGCATTAGCAAGTGCGATTGAGGAAATATATTCTTCTTTTGGGGCAGCTCTAGATGTATCCACAATAATAGTTCCTTCAATAGCTAGGGGATAGTACAACGCTCCATGAGAACTCCCACAACCAAGATGGATCAAAGTTCTATAAACTAAATTGCCTGAAATTCCATCAGGTGCAAGTATAAAATTGGAGTTTTTTATTGCATTCTCAATTAAGATTTCGGCATGATTAATTCCATACTTCTCTGTCAAAGCTTCTGCTTCAAGTATACTTTTATCTACCCTTTCTGACCTTCCTAGGTCTTTTGTTCTTCCCCCAGATAGAACAGATATCTTTGGTTCAACTTTGAATCTTTTCAACAAATCCTTTGCGTATTCAACGAACATTTCTTTTTCTTTTAGATCTTCGCCCTCGTCAATACCAAGAGGTGCAAAAAAGAAATATTTTTTGTCATATGTTCCTAGAAGACCAATTCTATAAATCTTATCAATTTTATAGTTATTTTTTACTTCTTTTAAGAAATCAGAGCTTTGAAGAGTTCCTCTAACTATGGCATCTATTTTACCTTCTTTCAGAGATGAAATAATTTTGGCAGAACTATTGAAAACTTTAACATTACAAAAATCGACACTGTTTGCGACATCTTCTATTTTTTCGGGGGTCTCAAAAGCCCCTATACCTATTGTAAGGTTCGGGTCAATTCGACTCTTTATAATGTTGAGCATGAAGATATTCTATAATCAATCCTTAAATATTTTCTGTAATAATTAAGAGGAATACTACCTATCTATTGAAAAAACTAATAATCTGACGATAATTTTAAAAAGCATACTATGCCATTTGATTTAAATGGAGGTGTAATGTTGGGAAGAATCAGACCATCATTCATAAAGAGAATATCAAGACAGTTAGTTGAAAAACATAGGGGCGAACTTACAAAAGATTTCCACGAGAATAAATTGATTATTAAAGATTTACTCGATGTACCTACACATAAACTTTTGAATAGAATAGCAGGTTACACAACAAGACTAATGACTCATAAGGAAATAATGTAATTTTGTTTTAATCTTCTCGAGATTTATTCTACTCTAACACTTTTTATTTACGGTTAGATAAGATAATCTTATATATGTTTATTTTTGTTAAAACAGTGTCGTGATTATATGAATGAGGATTTTTTACTAATGATACCTGGTCCAATACCAGTTCACCCTAGGGTATTTAGGGCCATGTCAATGAAAATCATGCCTCATAGAGGCGATGAATTTAACAAGCTCTTTATGGAGCAATCTGAAAGGATGAAAAAAATCTTTAAAACTAAAAATGATGTTTTTATAATTGCCGGTTCTGGAACAGCTGCAATGGACGCTGCAATAGCTAACATTGTTCAGCCAGGAGACAAGGTCTTATGTATTACATCAGGTAAGTTTGGAGAGCGATTTAGAGACATTGTCAAGGCTTACAAGGGAGCTGTAATTGAATTAAAATATGACTGGGGAATGCCTATAAAGGCGGAAGACGTTAAAAAAGCGTTAGAAAAAGACCCGGCAATCAAGGCAGTAACAATGGTGCACAATGAAACTTCTACAGGAGTTAGAAACCCAGTAGCAGACATTGGAAAAATTGTAAAGAGTACCAATGCTCTATTAGTAGTAGATACTATTTCATCACTTGGTGGAGATAATATTGAAGTAGATAATTGGGGAGTTGATCTATGTGCATCAGGTAGCCAGAAATGCATTGGACTTCCACCTGGAATGTCATTTATCTCCGTTAGCCAGAAGGCTTGGGATGTAATTGAAAAAACAGATGGAACATGCTACTATCTTAATCTGAAGAAATATAAAAATAACAAATACAAGGCCCCATACACTCAACCTGTATCAATGGCGTATGGATTAAAAGAAGCTTTAGATATTATTGACGAATGCGGATTTGAAAACTGGATTAAGAAACATGAAAAGATGGCAAAGGCAACAAGAGAAGCTGCAAAGTCAATAGGTCTTTCACTTTTTCCTCATGACGAAAAGACATGTTCAAATACAGTCACATCTATAAAAGTTCCACAGGGAATTGATGGTCAAGAACTCGTTAAAGTAATGAGGGAAAAACATGGAATAATTATAGCTGGTGGGCAAGATCATCTTAAAGGAAAGATAATTAGAATTGGACACATGGGAAGCATTACAGAAAAGGAAATAATTGTTACTATGGCATGCTTGCAGATGTCTCTAAAAGATCTTGGTTACAATACAGAGCTTCCTTCTATCCTAGTTCCAATCTGGAAAATATAGCATAATACTGAAGAAATAATATATTTTTTATCTTTTTTTTGAATTTATCTCTTTTAAGCTAAAATCATCGAAACGTTTAAATAGGGTATAAAAATATCAATGTTAATCTCAGGCGAGCGTAAGCGTAAGAGTTTGAGAGGTGAAATTAATGAGAAAGTTAAATAAAACGAATCCAAATATATTGAGTCTTATAGATTTTTTTATAGACAAAGGATATTCTGAAAAAACTCCCTTGTGGATTGACCTTTCAAAGAGATTTAAAAGGCCTACAAGGCATTTACCCCAAGTGAATCTATCAAAAATTAATAGATATTCACAAGATGGAGATACAGTAGTTGTCCCCGGAAAAGTATTGGGCAGTGGAGAGCTAGATCACAAGGTTACTGTTTCTGCATTTAAGTTTTCTAAATCCGCTATGGATAAGATAAACAAAAATGGAAGGGCAATAACTTTTTATGAACTTTACAAAGAAAATCCGAGAGGTAGCGGTGTAAGAATAATGGAGTGATCTCATGATAATCGATGGAAAAGATCAGATTCTGGGTAGAATGGCATCAGTTGCTGCAAAAAAACTTTTAGAAGGGGAAGAAGTTTTTATAGTCAATGCTGAAGAAGTTATAATTACGGGGAATAGAGATTATTTCTTTGACCTTTATGAAAAAAGGTCTCAATTCAAAGACATATCAAATCCTTTAAGAGGTTCATTTTTCCCAAAAAGGTCTGACAGAATAGTCAGAAGAGCAGTAAGGGGAATGTTACCTTGGAAGAAAGACAAAGGAAGAACAGCATATAAGAAATTAAAAGTATATGTTGGAATACCTGATGATCTAACAGGGAAGGAATTTGTTAGATTCAATGATGCAGACGTTTCAAAACTTAGGACCAAGAAATATTTTAAGGTAAAAGAGATATCAAGCTTCCTTGGGGGCCGTATATGAAAATTATTCAATCAGTTGGTAAAAGAAAAAAAGCAGTTGCAAGGGCAACTGTGAAAGAAGGGAAGGGGAGAGTAAGAATTAATAGCAAACCACTTCCAATAGTCGAACCTGAATTAGTAAGAGTCAAAATGTTCGAACCAATTCTTCTTGCAGGAGAAACAGCAAATACAGTTGATATTGATATCGATGTCCGAGGCGGAGGAATTATGGGGCAAGCCGATGCGTGCAGAATAGCAATTGCAAGAGGGCTTGTTGAATTCACTCAGGATAACTCTTTGAAAGAAGCTTATTTAGGGTACGATAGAATTCTACTAAGAGGAGATTCAAGGAGAACTGAAGAGCACAAGCCAAGTAAGTCTTCTAAAGGACCAAGAGCAAAAAGACAGAAATCCTACAGGTGATCTTTTGATAATCCCTGTAAGATGCTTTACCTGTGGAAAAGTGATTGGCCATCTTTATGAGCCTTATTTAGCTAGATTAAGCAAAGGGGAAAAGACAGAAAAAATATTGGACGACATGGGATTAACAAGATATTGCTGTAGAAGAATGCTTCTTACCCATGTCGATCTTATAGACGAACTGCTCGACTATAAAATATAATTTTATATTTTAATAGTTTATAGTCGATTTCACATGGGGCCGTGGGGTAGCTTGGACTAGCCTCTCACCTTGGGGTGGTGGAAACTCGGGTTCAAATCCCGACGGCCCCACCATTGGAAATGGAAAAGGAGAGGAAAGATTGACCGTAATAGAGGATATAAGAGCAAGGAAGGTTTACAACAGTAATAAAGAGAAGAATATTGTAGAAATGGATATATATACCTCTTCGAGTTTCGGGAGGGCCTCAGTAACTTTCGAAGAAGATATCTCTGAAATCGAAGAAGTTGTGTTACCTGAGCTTGTAGGTTTGGATGCAATTGAGCAAAAATCATTAGATGAATTGCTTTGCGAAATAACGCCATATGCCCAAATAAGATTTGCTTTGTCTTTGGCATCTGCAAAAGCAGCATCCTCTTTTTATTCGTTGCCTCTTTTCAGATACCTTGGAGGAATATACGAAGAACAACTGCCTCTATTGAATATAGGTGGAAAGATATTTGATATGGATCTAAAAGAGCAAAAGTCCAGTCAAAAACCAAAAAAAATTGAACTAGACACGATATCTCAGATATATGCCGCATCAAAAGATGATAAGAACTGTATAATCCCTGCAGTTGATGAAGGTGTTTGCCATATATCTTTGGCATTCAGTCTTAGATATTTAGAAGTAATTGAAGAAAATATCCAAATAATAAATGAACTAATAAGAATTAAAGAATATTTAGGTGAGGAGATTTTATGAGTGATGAAATGCTTGTACCTCTTGATTTGTACCTTGCATCAGGGATACATATTGGAACAACCCAAAAGACAAGGGACATGGAAAGGTACATATTTAGGATAAGACAAGATGGTCTTTATATCCTTGATATAAATGAAACAAATAAGAAGATAGAAAAAGTTGGAAAGTTTCTTGCCAAATTTGAACCGGAGAAAATACTTATAGTTTCTTCAAGAATCTACGGATTCAAGCCAGTATTAGCGTTTGGTCAGAAAATAGGTGCAAAAACTATTACAAAGAGATTTATTCCAGGTTCTCTCACAAATCCAAATTGTGAGGATTTCATAGAACCGGAAGTAGTAATTTTGACAGATCCAAGAGCAGACTATCAGATATTAAGAGAGGCTGGACTTGCAAAAATACCTGTAGTTGCCCTATGTGATTCAGAGAATTATCTATCAAACGTTGATTTAGTTGTACCAACAAATAACAAAGGAAAGAAAGCATTAGCGCTTGTATACTATCTAATTGCAAGAGAAATGCTGAAAGCTAAAGGCCAGATAAAAGATGGCGAGGAGCCTCCGTTCTCAATTGATGATTTCAAATCAAAGGACGAGGAGGATTAAATGGGAGAAAAAATAACTGTTTCTCTTATTAAAGCAGATGTTGGAGGATGGCCAGGCCACGCACTGGTCCATCCAGATTTAATTAAAACAGCAAAAAAAGAACTAGAAAAAGAAAAAGGTAAACTTTTAATTGACTTCCACGTAACTAATTGTGGGGACGATTTAGAGCTTTTAATGACGCACAGAAAAGGTGTCGATTCCCAAGAAGTCCATCACCTAGCTTGGAATACTTTTGAAAAAGCAACAGAAGTCGCTAAGGAATTGAAGCTTTACGGAGCAGGTCAAGACCTATTGGCCGAAGCATTTAGTGGAAATGTTAGAGGAATGGGTCCTGGAGTAGCAGAGCTCGAATTTGAAGAAAGAAAAGCAGAGCCACTAGTTGCTTTTATGATGGATAAGACAGATCCTGGAGCCTTTAACTTACCAATGTATAAAATATTTGCAGATCCCTTTAACACAATAGGTTTAGTAATAGACCCAAATGCAGTAGCAGGATTTAGGTTCGAGATATGGGATATCTTAGAAAGTAAGAGAGTATTCATGGATTGTCCTGAGGAACTATACAAAATGCTTGCTTTGATTGGTGCCAAATCAAGGTACGTAATAAAAAGAGTTTATCCAAAGAAAGGTGGGAAATTACCTGCAGATGAAGCAGTTGCAAACATCAGTACTGAAAAGCTTTACAAAATAGCTGGAGAGTATGTAGGAAAAGACGACCCTGTGGCGCTGGTAAGGGCACAATCGGGGCTTCCTGCACTTGGTGAAGTAATTGAACCTTTTGCATTTCCACATCTAGTAGCCGGATGGATGAGGGGTTCTCATAATGGACCATTAATGCCAGTAAGCCAAAAGAATGCAGTATGTACCCGATTTGATGGACCACCAAGAGTTATTGCCCTTGGATTCCAGATAGCTAATGGAAGACTAGTTGGACCAGTTGATCTATTTGACGATCCAGCGTATGATGAAGCAAGAAGAAAAGCACAAAGAGTCGCCGACTATATGAGAAGGCATGGGCCTTTCGAGCCACATAGATTACCTCCTGAAGATATGGAATATACAACTCTTCCAAAAGTCTTAAGGGAACTTGAAAAGAGATTTGAAAAATTATAATAAATTATTTTAAATAATTTTTTTATTAATTTTGAATTTGATTTGAAACATGTTTAGATTTGGTCATGTCTTTCCCATTATCTAAATTATCTAGAATTATTTCTATCTGTTTTTGGACATCCTTTATCGGCTGACAAGTATTTATTATGTTCCAATTATTTGCTAATTTTAATGCCTTTTCTCTTACCTTTACGAGATCATCCAGATTTTCAAACATTTCTATTTCATTTCTTTTAGATAATCTTTTTAGGGATTCTTTTGGCTCAACATCTAAAAAGAACATATATTCAGAAGTTGGGAGTATTGTAGAAAAAAAGTTGTAGAGTAATTTTGCTAAAGGTAATGGTAAATATGCGACACCCATTAGGTAACGTACAACAATCAACGTATCGCTTTTTCCATGATACTTTCTTACTGACCTTATGACATCCAATGCGTAATACATAGATGCTTTAATATAATTAAATTTTCCCTTCCCTAAAAGTGAGTTTTTTGCTTTTATCCCAAAAGTATTGTCATTTTCTGGATGGGAACGTAATATTACACTGTCTCCTTTTTTTATATATCTATTTCGAATTAAATTTGCATGGGTGTCCTTTCCAGCACCATCCAATCCATCAATAATAATAAATCTCATTGCAGCACCAATGCCAATATACAATAAAGAGTCGTCGCTGAAAAACACGCAGTCAAATTGTCAAGGCCCTTTGGCGTGATAGCTTCAAATAACGTTGCAATAAGTGGAACAAACAATAGAATTACAAAATTCATTGGCACTACACTAACATTTGAAAAAATGTAATTATAGTATTTTAATGCAATCCACATAACAGCAACTAGGATGAAATACATTGTTACTGACCCTTCAATGCTCTTAGTTTCTCCAAAGAAATGATATTTTCTTTTTCCAAATCTAGTTCCAATTAAGGACGCCATCCCATCCCCATAAGACATTGCAGCTATTCCTACAGCTATAATCCATGGTTTATCGAAAAATAAAAATGCGAGGACGGTCCATGATATAGCATAGTATACCAATCCGAGTCCATGCCCCGATGAAGAAATTTTATCTTTGATCTTTAGTGGTGAATGAGGGCTCATAAAGAATGTTAGAGGTATAAAAGGTGCAGCAGCTAGAAAAGTCATTGCAAATTTAGTTTCAAATATAGGCAATACAAACAGTACATTTCCAACCATGATATGAAGAAACTTCCGGCTGAATACTTTATATTTGCTTAATAGTTTTTCAGAAATAAACAGTAAAACGGCCACATATCCATAGACTATCATTAGGCCGAGTATATCGCCGGATAACATTGTTTTAGTTTTTCTATGATTTATATATAAGACTATTGTATAAGATCACTACTTTGATTTAAGAATTATTTATTACACTTAAATTAAAAATTAATTATCTAAAAAGAGTATACCAAAATTGAAAATAAAATTTAGAGAAACTTGCTGCCTTCTTCAAGGAGTCTGTTAGCAACATCTATTTCAATAGACGCTAGAACGAAATTTCTCTTTTTTATATTAGCTTCTGCCCTATCTTTCATTCTTTTTGCTTGTTTAAAGAATTTTCTTGCTTCGGCATCGTTTTTTCCTCTCATAATTCATCACCTATTAATGCTAATATAAATTATCGCTTTCTAATATTTAAATCTTTTGGTTAATTATTGATTAGCAATAAAGAAATTATATATCTTCGTATTGGGAGTCTATAACTTCTCTAATTTTTTTGGCTTTTATTTCCCCGACACCTTCAACTTCCTTAAGTTCTATTTCATCAGCATTAAAAACTCCAAATATGCTGCCAAACTTTCTCAATAATCTCCTGGAAAGTACAGATGAAACTTCTGGGAGGCCTTCAACAATAAATAACTGTTTTTCTTTTAGACTCATTACTTTCTTTTCGCCCCTGATCGTGGGGATTCTGTCCTTTTCTTTTTGTTCTCTCAATGAAATCTCAACAAGAAAATTTGCAGTTTCTTCTGGATTTTTGGTAAAAATAACTCTAACTCTAAAATCAACCATTGCCGAAATAATGGCACCGCGAATAGATTTCTTGTCCATATTTCTTATCGAATAGACTTCTTCCCCTTCTACTATCAACATCGGTACTTCAAAGGTATTAGACAGGGATAAAATTTGAGGAAAAAGAGTGCCCTTGATAAGCGATTCAATAAAATCATTAGAAGATTTTCGTTCAATTCCAACTCTGTTTGAGAGTATATAGTCTCCTACATCTAAACGATTTATCTTGATGTTAGATTTTTCCGATAAGATTTTCAATAACTTTTTATCCTCTCTATCGTCTGCTATAATATCTGGCATATCAACAAAATCTTTTAGTTTACTTTGTCCTTTCTCTGCCATGACCATTTCATCACTTTTCTTAAAATCTCTTTTTAACTCCATTACAGTAAGTTTCATTTGCTTTTCTTTCTTTTTACTTGCCCAATAATATCCTTCATCTCTAGTCTTTTCTGCCATAAGGATTACAACTTCTCCACTTTTTTTCCTGGCGGTTCGGCCTCTCCTCTGAATTGATCTTATTTCTGAAGGTACAGGTTCAAACAGTATTACCATATCTACTTCAGGTATGTCAAGACCCTCTTCTGCAACTGAGGTGGCTACAAGAACGTTAAACTCTCCTGACCTGAATCTTTCAATTATCTCCTTTTGTTTTTTCTGAGATAGCCCTTCATCTCCTCTTTTTGAAGCCTGGCCAACAAATCTCTCAACTTTTATCTTTTCGAATTTTTCCAACTCTTTTACGATTCTCATCGTTGTATCTCTGTAGTGGGAGAATATAATTAGATTTTTTCCATTACTTACTTCTTTTATAACAAGTTCATATAATTTTGATAGTTTTGGATGTTCTATTCCTTGTTGCTTTAGATTATCTGCCATTGTTATTATCTTCATTACAGTTTTTTCAGAAAGTAACTCTAATGAAGAGCGGCTTTTACTCTCTCTCATCCTTTTAAAATAAGATATTAATGGAGATATTCCTTGAGTTTCCAATAATTCTAGTGCATGATGAATTTTTAGCGCCTTTGCTTGTGATTTGATGGCTCCGTAATAAATTGACTTTTCATGTATCGGAACTTCCTTAATTTTATTGTTAATTTTTATGACAGTACTTAATAATTCTTTTTTTGTAACATCTTGTGAAGAAACAAATCCTAGATCTTTTAGGATTGTAATCTCTTTTTTTAGTAACATCTCAAGTAACTTTTTAATTTCTAAAAATTCATCAGGAAGTTTTACAGTAATCCAGGAGATGTCTATATCCTGGACATAAGGCTTTACATCGGGCGAGTTTTCATTTCTGATTTCGATATTTTCTATTCCAAGATTTTGAATAATCTCATTCATCTTTTCTTTATCGGATGCAGGTGAAGCAGTTAATCCCATTATTCTTATATTTTTTGAAATTGCTTTTTCTGCAATGTATGTATAGGCATAATCTCCTGTTGCACGATGGGCTTCATCAAAAATAATAAGCCCAAAATCATCTAGATTTATCTTTCCACCTAAAATATCATTTTCTATTACCTGTGGTGTCGCTATCACAACTAACGACTTGGTGTATAGCTCATCTCTTTTAGAAGGTGATACTGTTCCAGTTAGAAGAGAAAAACTTTCATTTTCAATATTTAAAGCATCTGAAAATGATTTTAAATGCTGCTCAGCCAGTGGTTTAGTTGGCGCTAGAACTAAAACTTTTTTCTCTAAGGAGTTTAGAGTATATGCTGCAAGTAATATTCCTATGAAAGTCTTACCAAGTCCTGTTGGTAAAATTACTAAAGTATTTTTATCTTTACTTTTTACAAAAATAGTTTCTTGATAGGCTCTAGGTGAAATCTCCCCTTTGATAAAGGGGTGAGAAAAAGGCATTATCTTCCCATCTTTTCAAATTTCTTTTCAACATCATCCTTTTTCTTTATTTGCCAAACTATAATCTCATCTTTTTTTGTACTTTCAACTTTCCCTTCTTCCTGTAATCTCAACAAAAGAGATTTTGTTTTCATTAGACTTTCTTTTGTTTTTTCACTGATAGCCTCTGCGGAAAGGGGAGATTCTTCATTCTCAAGTAGTTTTAAAATTCTTTGATACATAAGATGCCTCCTAAAGCCCTTAACGAGGGAAGGGAAATCTAGCACTAGAGGTGAAAAAATATGAGAGGATTCTAAATTTTTCCTCCATTTCCCTTCCCAA
>CAZUMN010000005.1:0-53723 GCA_964621955.1 uncultured Thermococci archaeon | reverse complement strand
AAATATGTTAAAGTATCTTCCAGATCTTTAAAAAAACTTTCATTTCTCCCTATTAGCTTAAAGCATATTTCATACATCTTGAACTCACAGATGTTAGATAAAAGAAGTAAGTTTCTGTCAATTTTTTCTGGATTGTCCAGTATGTCATCAATAATTCTCAAATGCATTATCCCATAAACATCAAGATTAGAGAGTTTTCTAGAAACATCTTTTTTATCCCTAATATCAAATCCGTCTGAAAGCCAATATGGGAAAAGAAGAAACGTATTGAATCCTTTTAGAGAAACCTTGAATTTATCAAGAAAAGTAACCCCTAGATCAGAAATTGGTTTTTCCAGACCACCTATAAAACAATTGACATCAAAAAGTACCTTGTTAATCTCTTTATCAAAATCATCAAAAAAAATCATAATATCCCTTCAAGCCAATCACTTATATATTTTATTTCAAAGATATCTAGTGTGTATACTCTCCTATCTTTATAAGGGATTTCATCGAGCGATTGCTTGAATTCTTTTCCTTTTCCAAATATGTCTCTTGAATGGTAGATTGCCTTATGGACAATTTTGTTTCTGTGTGTAAAAAGGGCCCTGACTGTGTTTTCAAAGACATCATTTATTTCAAATTTTTTATCCAGTTTGATGTGGGCTATAGAAGACCATACCTTTGGTTCAGGATAAAAGGCCGAAGGAGGGACATCTCTTAAGACCTCAATTTCTGAATAGATTTTAGACATTACAGAAAGCCTAGAATAATCATCTTCGCCAGGATTTGAAATAAATCTCCTTGCAAATTCTTTTTGATACAGTAACGTTGCAGTTTCAAAGTTCATTTCAAATAATTTGAATGTTATCTGCGAGGATATGGCATAAGGGATACTCGAAACAACTGTATCAAAATTTTTGTCTTCAAACTTTAGGAAGTCATCGCATACTATTTCAACATTATCAAAATTATACTCTTGTTTTAGAATATTGACAAGATTCTTATCCATCTCTACAGCAACGACTTTGTCACATACCTTAGATAGCTTTTCTGTGAGAAATCCCAAACCTGGGCCTATTTCAAGGACTTTTCCCTTACCGTAGGAGGCCATGAATCTTAAGACTTCATCAGAAATAAGAAAATTTTGAGAAAAGCTTTTAGAAGGGCTTATCTTGTATTTATTCAAAAGATAAAAAAGTCTGTCTTGTATCATTCCATCTCTTTTGGGGGTCTGCTTACAAAAATAGAATATCTATCAACTTCTTGCATCTCGTTGATTATTCTATTTATAATCATTTTTTTTGGATCTGGTATAGATGGAACTCTCTCTTTTATGTCATTAAATGATTTGAAGGGTCCTTTTTTCCTTTCCTCTAGGATCTCATTCATCAATTTTTTCCCAAGTCCTGGCAAAAGCTCAAGCTTGTGGTACCTAATTGATATAGGGCCAGAAGTACTGAAAAACTCGACAAATTTTTGCTCGTTTTCAGATACGATCTTCTCGACAATAAATCTTAATTCGCCCTTTGCTGTTGCACTTAGCTCATTGTGGCGGAGTCTTTTTTTAACTCGGGCTATTTTATCCCTTTTGCCTTTACCTATGAAAACTCTTTCATACATTGAAAGATCTTCTGATGGAACTACCTCTAGCAAGGAGAAATAATTTTCACCTATTATATGCGCAATAGGTGTTCTCTTATGAGGTGGGAGGTTCTCGCCTGGGAAACCCTGTGGGAGGTAATCCAGAACTATCCCATACTCCTCAAAAATGCCAGTTCTCATCATCATAAATTTCACTTATTTTTTATATTTTGCAATAATTTCCAATATGGATTTAACTTCATCTTCGTCCAATATTAACCTTTCTTTTGAGAATATTACTTCGACGTCTTTCTTGTCTTCTGGAACAATATCGACTATTTTGATTATATTTTCCTTTTTTAATCTTGGAACTTTTTCTGTAAGTTCTGCAGCAACTTTTTCTATATCCTCAATTTCCATTTTGCTGAATTTATTTGTATAATCTAATGAAATTCCTTGTTCATATCCCAATTCGATTTTTTCAGCTCTACTGGAAAGTATCTCTTTTACTTTTGTTATTGGAACAATATCTTCAGAGATTATTTCCTTTCCTATCATGAAAGAACCTCTTTTAAAATACCTGTTTCTTCATATGTTCAGGTCTTGAAATAACAGTCTTTTCTTTATTTCCATCCATTACAGAAAGTAGATAAGCTGAACCCCTCTTTCCAATTACCTTGCCTGTTTTCCCGTGAAATCTTGGGAAGGGCATGCCTTTGTGGACAGACGGTTCTAAAATAACGTGAACGGGGTCTCCTACATTAAATACCTGAAGGATCCTTGATACGGGGACCTTTCCCCTTGTTCTCACATCTTTTGATAGTTTACCTCTTGTCTTTATTCTGAAACCATGAGATTTTCTAGCCATTATTACACCTTCTCTTCAATACTAATTACATTTAGCAATACACACTTTATATTCTTACCCAATAATTCTGCAATACTGGGATTTGTTCTCTCCTCATCCCCAGAGATAAGTTCCTTTATATAAAGTCCACCATCACAATATATCTCTAGTGACGAGCAATTTTCCTTAGAGGTAAGAACTTTATAAACCTTTCTAATTCTTGTTTTATCCGCTCTTCTATGCACAACTCTGTTTGGGGTCTCTTGATATATGTCTCTGTCTATGAAAAATTCCTCAATTTTCTTCTTTTCTTCTTCAGTAAGGCATGCATCAATCTCTGCCAAGTATGTTTTTCTCATGTGGGTATTTTTTATTTTTTCAACTATCTCTTTTTCGACAAAGCAAAGACCTGAAATTCTGACTTTCCCTTCATTAATTTGATTTACTTCTAGTTCAAGCTTTTGAAGATCGATATCTCGGATTTTGGGGGATTTTATTTCAAGAACAAAAGGCCTACCGTTCCCAAGCATTAAAACGTCGATGTCTTCTCTACCTGCGCCATGAAAAGATGAATCCGCACCTTTAGTTTCTTTTAAGAACAACTCGGATATCAACTCCTCAACGCTTATATCATACATTTTTCCTGTATTGCCGCACTTTGCGCATCCACGACCTTTACACTTTGTGCAAAACCATTTGGTCTGTGGGATTCCCCTAACTAGCTTGTTATACCGGCCATAAATAAATAGTGGATTAATAACATACTCAACTTTTGAATCGTATGGGTGCAGAAGTATAGTTACGTCTTCTTTTTCTCTTTTGAACTCCTTCTCTATGATCGCCCCTATCTCCTTTCCAAGTTCCCTATTCAGCTCCTGTTTGATGCTTTCCTGGTACTGAAGACAATATTTCTCTTTGAGCATTTCCTCTTTTTCCATGATCTCTTCTGGAATCTTTGTACCTGCATGAAATGTAAAAAACTCGAAATCAGGGGATATACTTTTTACAATGTCCTCTGTTCTTTCGAAAATATTGTCGCAAAGAAAACAAGGCTTTTGTTTGTTAAAATTAGTTGATAGTTCAGGATTCAAACAATTCAATAAATTTCTTATTACTTTGCCCCTTCTTTCATTTGTAGATGTTGAAATCTTTCCAAACTGTCTTCCAAGGCAATGATCACAGAGAATCATCTCTCCTAGAATCTCCTTAGAAGTTTTCAATATCATGTGATCTTTATCTCTTTAAAGTCCCTTAAAGGATTTGTCAATTAATCCATAACAAATCTGTAACTTCTTTACTATCTCGTGTTCAGTCGCAGAATCCTTATGGAAGGGTATGCTTTCAAATTTTTGAAGCAGAGAATTGTATCTGTTCTGGGCGTCCCATATCTTAGAGAGGAGGACTTCTCTGTCCTTGTACATTTTTATAAATTCTGAGCAGCCTTCTCTTATCTCCATGATGTCTCTTTCATACTGTATTTCGTAATCTATCTGTTTTATGAGATTCTGGCACTGTTGAATTCTTTCCTTTAAGAGCTCTTGAGATTTCATATCTAGTTCATTTTCAAACTGTTTATAATTAGCAACTATGTCCTTGTATTCGCCTATCATTTCCATAACTAGGGCCTTATCTGACGGCTCGACATAGGAATATCTTGTAATGAAGCCACCAATCTTGTTGACAATCTTATCTATCTTGCTCTGGACAATCTCTTTTTCAGCGTCCTTTATTCTATTGCTGAATTCAGACATCAAAGCCTCTATTTCAAGCCTTAGCTGATCATCATACTCTAGTAACAGTCCCTGCTTTTCTTTAATCAAGGTCTGGTACTCGTCTTTAGCTTCAGCTGTGCTTCTTAGAACTTGTGCGAAACTGTACTTATCCAATAATCCTTTTACTCTTCTAATAAAGTATTGAAGCTCTTCTTCTTTCACTATTTCAGCGTGCTCTACTCTTTTCTTTAACCTTGCAAGGATTTCATCAATTTCATCCCTTTTATCTTCGGCTATTATAGAAAGGATTTCATTTCTTGTCTTCATTAGGTCTTTGTAAAGGTCCCTTACCTCAAAGAGATTTGAGTTTATGTATCCCTGATCAAATTTAATGTCAAAAGTCTGCGCCCTTCTCAGAAGAACATCAATCTTTTGGAGTTCGTCCCCTTGTACATCTTTTAGCATTGCACTTATTTTTTCTATCTTTCTTTCAATCTCGATTTCTTGCTCTGAATTTGCAAATACTACAATGTCTTCTTTTTCCTTCAAAAGATTCTGGAACTCTTCCTTTGCTTTTATTAAATTGTCCAATATTTTTTCTTCTGTGAAGTCTCCCATTTTCTTATTCAGGTATTCAATAAATTCATCAACGTAACCCTTCTTTCCATCTTCGATTTCCTTTATTCTGTTATCAAAGGCATTAAGATTTACATTGATTGCCTTTTCAAGTTCATAGTCAACTCCCACGGGGAGATTTTTTTGCTCTCTTCTAAGGCTATTGTATAGAAAAACTGCTTCTTTTATGTTCGCATCTATATGTTCCTTGGGATATTCTTCTAAAGTATTAATTGTCTTCTCCAGGAAATCTTCTAATATCTTGATTTTGGCTTCTTCAGTTTTGATAACTTTTTCCTGTATCTCAGATAGATTACTTTCAATTACAATCTCAAGGTCTGCAGGCAATCTACTTTTTTCTTCAAGAAGTTTGTGATACATCTGTCTAGCAGACTCTAAATCTGTATTGATTTTAGAATAATCAAATTCTTCTAAAGCTTTGTACGAATTCTCTAAAAAGTTCTCAAGTTCTCTTTTCTTGATTGCTTCAATATTTTTAACTCTCAAGTACAAATCGTTTAAGTTTTTTTCAATATTCTTACTCAATTCATTGGAAAATCTTGGGTACAATCTTTCCATATCTCTTGACAGTGAAACATAAGTCCTCTCTGCCTCGGATAAATTTCCTGCAATGTAATCCTCAGTATATTTTTCAAGAGCCCTCCCAGTCCTGTCGTAGACAAAAGAAAGATTTTCAATTTCTCGTTTTTCAACATTTTCAATCCTTGAAAGCAAGTTATCGATAGAGTCTCTAACTTTCTCTTCAATCTTAGAGTCGATTGTTCCTTTCAGAGAATTTCCTATTTTGCTATACTTCTCATAAACTGCCCTTGAATCCATGGGATTTTCTAATATATACTCTTCTGTAAAAATAGGAAGAAGTTTTTCAACTTCATCAAGTATAGTTAAGAGATCAATTCTTTTCCTGTCTTCTATTTCTTTTATCCTCTCACTTAAAATTTTAAGATTATTATCAATAAGGGTGGCTCTTCCACCTTTAAGCAGTCTCTTCTTTTCAAGCAATGAAGAGTAAATTTCTCTAGTTTCATCAAAGTTTTCAGAGATGTATTGAGTGTTCAAATACCTGTTCTTTTCTTCTATTTCCTTTAGAAACATCTCATAATCTTTTTTGAGAAAGTTCTCTGCTTTCTCAAGTCTTTCTTCAATCTTTGATAGGTATCTGTTTATTTCACTTTCAATTTCGGGGGATATATTTTTTGGAAGTTTCTTATTTTCTACATCAAGGAGCGAGAATATTTCGAGGACTTCAGTGTAATTGTCAAGGATATACTCATCTGTAAAAGCTTCCTCTTTATTTTTTACTTTTCTTAAAAAATTAAGAAGTGAAAGTTCCTGCTCTTTCTCTGTTTCATCGATCCTATGTTTAAGCTCTAACAAATTTGAGTCAATCTTTTTCTGGATATCCCAGACAATAACTTTTAGCTCATCAATATCGTCATAGATTTGTTGTTCCTCTAGTTCAGTTCTCTCTTTATCACTAATAACATCTACATTTTCTATAATCTGCTGAAGTTTTTCTTCAAAGTTTTCAATTTCCCATTGTTTAATAGCTTCAACATTATGTGATTTTAATCTATCGAGAAATTCTTTATACCCGTCAAGCAGTCTAGACACTTCGACAATTCTCTCTTCGTTAGACGTTTCAACTTTGGATATTTTTTCAGCCAATTCATCTATTTTCTTGTTTTCAAATGGCATAATAATAACACCAAGGCTATTTTATTATAATAATATTTTTTATTTATTTTTACTGTTTTTATATATTTCTGCAAGGCTTAAGAGATATTCTTCTTCAGCAAAGTGCAACTCTGCAGGAACAACTAAGGTATGAGGGGGTAAGCCATAGAATTCATTATCGAATCCGACTAATTCATCCATGTTCCCATATATGATTCTTTGGTCATCGTGACTAATCCTTGAAATTACAATAATTTCTTTAATATTTTTGTTTTCATCAATCTTTTTTAGTATATCCATTGCTTCTTTTGGGTTCATAAAGAGATTTTTCTCCCGCTTTACATCGAGCAACAGCATTGTATGGAGGTTTCTTTCTTTATTTTCAATTATAACGTCATAAAAGCTTCTTGGGAAGAAGTTTTCCTCGGGGTAAGGAATACTGGCAGTTTTTCCAAATCTATAAATGTGAAGCCCTGTTTCAGCAATCGCTGAATAAATTGATGAAGCGTGAAATACTTTTGTTTTAACTCCCTTTTTTATAGCTCTTAACAGGATATCTGTGTGAGTTGTTGCAACAAGAGGGTCTCCTGATATAAGAAGTGCAACATCCTCAGATTTTGCAGTTTCCAGAAAAGTGGGATTCTTTTCTATGTCATCTCTAGAAAGAGAGATTACTTCTTTATTTAGGGCCTTTTCGAGCCATAGAAGATCAAAATCAAAATAATTAGTGTAAGTATCCACGTAAATATTATTGATTTTATCTAATAATTCAAAGGCTTTCAATGAAAGGTCTTTTTCTGACAGCCCAAGGCCTATAAGGTATAACATCTGTATTGTAAAAGTGCTTTAAATATAAAAGATTTTAGATTTGATTTACTATATTTTTAAATAAATAGCGATTTTTATTAGAATTAATTTTTTAAAAAATATAAGAAAAAATAAAATATTATTAATATCTAAGGTATTTTTGGAATTCCCAGTCGGTGACATACATTGAGTAGTCTTTCCAGACTTTCTTCTTGTGTTCCATGTATTTCTCGTATATATGCTTTCCAAGGGAGTTTCTTACAACCTTATCGTTTTCTAGTTCTTTTATGGCCTCTCCAAGGTTTATTGGTAAGGTTTCTATGCCTCTTTCCTCTAACTCGGCCAATGATAACTCAAATATATCATAGTCAACTGGTTCAGGAGGCTCAATCTGATTTTCGATTCCATCCATTCCAGCTTTTAGCATAGCTGTAAATGCAAGGTAGGGGTTGCATGTTGGGTCAGGAGATCTAAACTCTAGCCTCAAAGCCTTTTCATTAGTTGGGTCGTATCCAGGTAATCTTACTAGAGTTGTTCTGTTAGCCCATCCCCATGAGATATAAACAGGCGCTTCATATCCTGGAACTAATCTCTTGTAGGAGTTGACAGATGGAGAACAAATAGCAGTAAGAGCTTTAGCATGCTTTAAAATTCCGCCTATGTACCATCTACCCTTATCGGACAAATTCTTTGTCTTTGGGTCGTAAAATATGTTTCTACCGTTTTGGAATACACTTTGGTGGCAGTGCATACCGTTTCCAGCTTGGCCGTAGAATGGTTTTGGCATATAAGTAACTACAAGACCTTCTTTAGCTGCTATGTTTTTCACAACCTGTTTGTATGTGATAACGTCATCTGCTGCTTCAAGAGCACTTTCTTTAAATCTAAAATCAATTTCGTGCTGGCCATGCCCTACTTCGTGGTGGGTGATCTCGCTTTTAACACCCATCATTTGCATGTATAATCCGGCTTTGTTTCTGATTTCTTCCCCTAAGTCGAGAGGTGAAAAATCTGCATATCCTCCTGCGTCATGTGGTACAAGTTTTCCATTTTCTTCTTTTAATAAGTGAAATTCTATTTCGGGCCCAACATAAAATTCCATTTTATCTTCTGCAAGCTTTTGTATTTCCTTTTTCAAAAGACTCCTTGGGTCACCTTCAAATGGTTTCAATGTTGTTGGGTAACATACATCACAGATTATTCTTGCTTCATCAAGCCACGGGATTATCTTGAATGTGTTTGGATCGGGCATCAAAACACTGTCGCTGTGTGATATGTCTGTAAATCCTTTAATCGAAGAACTATCAAAACCCATTCCAGATTCAAATACAGAGTCTAGAAGGTCTACGGATATTGAAAAGTTCTTTGGTATTCCAAGCATGTCCACAAATTGCAATCTTACGTATTTTATGTTCTTTTCTTTAATTATCTTCTTTACCTGCTCTTTGTCCATTTTATTCCTCCAAAATTATTTTTTATATTTACCCATTTGTCTAGGTATTTGATAGAAAAAAGAAGTATCATCTAGTATTTAATACTTACTGATATTTAATGGCTAATTTAGGTCTAATAAGGACTAAAAAAAAGATAAAATGGCCTAAAATAATCAAAAAGAATTAGGTAATAAAGAGTAGTTCGTCTCTCCAGTCATCCCTTATTTTTCCATTTTTAATGTTTAACATTGGCAGATAATTATGGAAGAATCTTATCGGATCTGACAGTCTTATTGTCTGCACATCTTCAATTGAATCAGGGCCATGATTCTTCTTTAAGGATGGGACTATGATTTTGTTAAAGTTTTCGACTATATCCTCGTCTCTTTCTCCTTCTAAAATCATTACAAGAGCAACTCTTCCATCGACTTCTGCAAGGAAAGATTGGTATATATGTTCAGTGAAGACGGTTCTTACATTGTTTTCTTCATTAATTTCCCTAATAAATTGAGTGTAGGGGAGACCAAGTTTAAATTTAATGATATAGAGATGTCTGGCATTTATTTTTCCGATACCTGATTTATCCAAATTTACATTTAGATAGTAATGGACAATGCCTTCTTCTTCCAGTTTTTTCCTTTTTCTGTAGACAGTTCTTACGGGAACTCTTGTCGCCTTGCTTATTTGATTATCGCTGCTTCTGGGATTTCTTATTAAAGCTTTGATGATTAATTTTTCTTGCTCGTCAATAGTTCTTCCCCTTAAGATACAAATATCTTTTACCATAGTAATTCCTCTATTTCATGCCAGAATAATATATTATCCTACCTAATCAGTATATAAAATTAACTATTATGAAACATTATTGCCATAATATAGCAATATGCGAATATCTTGATATTAGCAAATAGCAAAATATTTATAAGAGATTTAGGCATTTGTAATCATAGTCGTGATTTTATGAAATCATTGGATCAAGTTGATGTCGAAATTTTTAATGCAATTGAAGATGAAAAAAATCGCCAAAATGAAGGGCTTGAACTTATAGCGAGCGAGAATTTTACAAGCAACGCAGTTCTTGAAGCACAAAGGTCTGTTATGACCAATAAATACGCCGAAGGTTACCCTGGAAAAAGGTATTATGGCGGATGCAAATTTGTTGACGTTGCAGAATCTCTCGCCATCGAAAGGGCAAAAAAACTTTTTAAAGCAGACCATGCAAACGTGCAGGCTCACTCGGGAACACAGGCTAATATGGCGGTATATTTTTCATGTTTAGACGTTGGCGATACTGTTCTTGGAATGGACCTATCATGCGGGGGGCATTTATCGCACGGATCCCCTGTTAATTTTTCTGGGAAATTTTACAACTTTCAGTTTTATGGTGTTAATAAAAATACTTATAGAATCGATTTAAATGAAGTGAGACAAAAAGCCATTGAATTAAAACCTAAACTTATTGTAACAGGTGCGAGTTCTTATCCAAGGGAGATAGATTTCAAAGGATTTAGGGAAATTGCAGATGAAGTAGGCGCTCTTTTAATGGCAGATATGGCGCACATTGCAGGACTTGTTGCATGTGGATTTCATAAGTCTCCAGTTCCTTACTGTGATTTTGTAACATCTACCACTCACAAGACTCTAAGAGGCCCAAGGGGGGGACTAATACTCTGCACAGAAGAACACAAAAAGGCAATTGATAAAGCCGTATTCCCATTTGCCCAAGGAGGCCCTATGATGCATACAATTGCCGCAAAAGCAGTTTGCTTCAAAGAAGCTATGGGTGAAGATTTCATTAACTACCAAAGACAAATTGTAAATAATTGTAAAGTTCTATCTGATGAACTTTTATTACTTGGATATGAGCTTATTACAGGCGGAACTGATAATCACTTACTCTTGATGGATTTAAGAAAAAATGACATAACAGGAAAAGAAGCCCAAGAGTTACTGGAGTCTGCCGGCATTACAGCAAATAGAAATGTAATACCATATGATCCAAAACCACCTAATGTTACTTCTGGGCTTAGACTAGGTGTTCCTGCAATTACTTCCCGAGGAATGAAGGAACCAGAAATGAAACAGATAGCTGGAATGATTCACAGAGTGCTTCAGAAGAAGGACGATTGCACCCCCGAAAAAGTAAGAGCGGAGGTAAGGGATCTCTGCAAAAAATTCCCAATAAATCTATGATCACAAAAATACTAGACGGTAAGGCCTTATCTCTCAAAGTAGCAAATGAGCTTTCAGAAAAAGTTTCAGAATATAAAAAAAATGGCCTTCACCCCAAACTGGCAACTGTTTTGGTAGGTGATGATCCTGCATCTAGAGTTTATGTTAATCTAAAGAAGAAGGATTCAGAGAAGATTGGGATTGACTACGAAGAATTCTATTATGATGATATTTCTGAAGAGGATCTTCTTTCACTAATTGATAAATTGAATAAAAGAAAGGATATTCACGGTATTCTAGTCCAGTTACCTTTACCAAAACATATTGACAGCAACAAAGTACTGGAAAGGATCGACCCCATAAAAGATGTTGATGGATTTACACCCATCAACGTTGGCAGGATACTCCTAAATATATCAGATATATTTCCATGCACCCCTAAAGGAGTAGTTAAAATTCTGGACGAATATAATATACCAATAGAAGGTGCAGACATAACAATAATTAACAGAAGCAATATTATTGGAAAGCCTTTGGCAGCCATGATGATAAATAGGGGCGGAACAGTTACTGTCGTCCATAGCAAAACAAAAGACTTGAAGGAAAAGACAAGGCATGCTGACATAGTTGTAGTTGGAGTTGGGAAAACAGACTTTTTAACTGCAGATATGGTAAAAGAAGGGGTAGTTGTAGTTGATGTTGGGATCACGCGTGACGTGGATGGCATTAAAGGTGATGTCAAGTATGACGAGGTCAGTAAGAAAACATCTTACATCACCCCAGTTCCCGGCGGAGTTGGCCCTATGACAAGGGCTATGCTTCTGGAAAACCTTATAATCTGCTTCATAAAACAGAACGATTGTGCAAGATGATTTTCTAGAAGCGTTAAAGCTTATTGGGTCCAAGCCAGGACTTGAACGATTAAATTCAAAACTTGGGCTTGAAAGAATAAGGTTTCTTCTTGAAAAAAGCGGGATAAGCTGGGAAGATATACCGGTAGTCCACGTAGCAGGAACAAACGGCAAAGGCTCTGTTGTTACTTTTATTTCTGAAATATTTTCTCAATCCAACTACAAAGTGGGATCTTACATATCCCCTCATCTGATTGATATATACGAGCGGATAAAAATTGGCGATAAAAATATTTCTTCAAAAAATTTTGATAGAATCCTTTCAGAATTAAAATCATATTGCGAAGAAGCAGAAAAATTGATGGACATCGGAAGTCCAACTTTTTTTGAAGTTCTAACCGCCGTTTCTATCATCTATTTTGCCGAGAAAAAAGTTGATGTTATAGTTTCTGAAGTTGGCCTTGGGGGGAGGCTGGATGCGACCAATATACTAAACGGTAAATCTGTTGCAATAACAAATATCTCACTTGATCACCAGGAAATATTGGGCCACAGTAAACAAGAGATACTAATTGAAAAAGCGGGAATAATAAAAAAAGGATCATTAGTGTCTTCCTGCATTGATTTAGAATTGGCACCTTTGTTAGAAAAAATCTGCATAGAGAAAGGTGCTACATTAAAATTATTTAATAGAGATTTTGAAGCAATTGAGAAAAAAATTAGCTTTGAAGGCTCTGTTTTTGATTACCGCTCTAGTGATAATTTCTTTAAAGATGTTAAAATTAGGATGATAGGAAGGCACCAAATAGCAAATGCAGCATGTGCAATTAATTTGGCGGAATCTATGTCTTCTCTTGGATTTGAACTAAACGAAGATTCCATCAGGAAAGGCCTTGAAAAATCTATTTGGCCGGGACGCTTCCAGGTATTGAGGAGAAATCCAATGATTTTAGTTGACGTCGCGCACAATCCAGCTGGTGCCAAATCTCTTTCAGAAACTTATAACAGTTTATTTGCAAATTCAAAAACACTTTTGCTTGTTGGGATATCTGTAGATAAGGATATTGACGGAATTTTAAATGAATTTTCCAAAATTTCAAAAAGAATAGTCTTGACAACAATCCCTCCGAGATGTGCAAATATTAATATTCTTGAAGAAAAAGCAAGGATGTATTTCAACGATATTAGCTCTTTTGACGATCCACTCAAAGCTTTTGATTATTGTGTGTCAAACCTTAAAAAAGATGAAAAATTACTAATCACTGGATCCATATATATCGCTGGATACATATTGAAAGGAAGGAAATTACTTGGCAGTTGAAACTAAGAGATTATTTTTTGGCTCAATGTTGGGATTCTATAAATCATTTTTTCATGGATTCACAATGGTTCTTTTTAGTATTTATTTTACCACGCTAGGGATATCTTTACTGCCCTACGCATTATTATTCGTTATCGGCGATGGTGTTTCATTTTTTCTTAAACCGTTAATCGGCACTCTATCGGACAGAATCGGGGAGAGGTACTTATTGCTAGTTGCTTTGGCACTATCCTCAGTATCCGCTTTTCTCATTTCCTTTACTGGTAATCTTCTGTATCTGGCGCTACTTCAAGTATTAGTTGCAGTTTCTCTTGCTACCTTCTTGACTGTTGTGATAATTTTCTCGCTTAGACCTATAACACAAAAACCTGAGAGGAAAGTCAGTATTTTTGGAGGAGTTACTGGATTGGGATGGGTTTTTGGTCTTTTGCTTCCCGGAATATTTGTCGATATACTGGGATTAAAAGGAGCTTTCTATTCATTATTTTTAATCGGATTATCTATAACAGTAATTTATGTATTCTCCATGAAGGAATTCAAATTTGAATTAAGGGAAAAGAGCTACCCCTCAATTCAGACACTGAAAAAAGTATTAGATCCTTTAGTATACAAGACATTTGATATAGCAGTGTTCACAGCATTTTTGATATTCTTTGTAAGATTTGCCATAGGAAAACTTGGAATGGCCGGGTCCATAGTTTCATTGATTGTTGCATTTGAATCACTTGTTTTTGGGCTTTCTGAGATTCTTATAGGGCGTTATGCAAAGATTGAAAGTAAAAGAATGTGGATTAAATGGGGTGCATTAATCCATATAGCTGGGATTACGTTATTAATTTTTTCCAACAATATTGTCTTATTCTTTATATGTTCGGGCCTTATTGGATTGGCCGGGGCATTCATTGATGTTTGGTGTTATTCCTTCTTGTGCGAGGTAATAGAAGTTACAAAAAGAGGGACATTATTCTCTACGTTTTCCCTAAGCCAAGACCTTTCTACAATAACAGGTTCAAGTCTTCCCGCTCTTGCATCATTTTTCGCAATAAATCCGTTCGCTTCAATGATCCTCTTTCCGGCAATAATTCTTGTTTATTCTATTAAACGCGGCTGATGATTCGTTTATTAGTAATAATCATGTCCATTTTGATATCATGTTTTTGAACAGGCAATGAATCAAAAATCTGAAATTCATAAGCAAGACCGACTTTAAGACCTTTAGAGTTCATTAGGAACCTATCAAAATAACCTCCACCTCTTCCGAGTCTCTCGCACCCGATTCCAAAGGCAAGGCCGGGAATAAAAAATAATTCAATTTCTTTAGGATTGGTACTTTTAGTGTTCTCATTTGGTTCAAGGATATCGAAGTTTCCGATTTTTAGATCCCTCAATTCTTCAATTTCTCGTATTTCAAGAGAATTATCCTCTTTTTTAGTCAAAGGAACACAAACGGCCTTTCCAAGAGTCATTGAATGAGTGATCAGATCAATTGTATCTACTTCTTTATCCTTTGAAACATAAGTAAAAATAGTGTTTGCCAAACGATATTCCTTGAGGCTATAGATAGTATTTTTTATTTTCTCATCCATGATGCCCTTTTTAGCATAATCCAGGTTCGCCATTTCTTCTTTTATTCTGGCTCTTAGCTCAGACTTAGAAAGCATAAACTAAATAACGAAAACTTTTTAAAAAGATTTACAATTGAATTTGAAATCAAGATGGTTAAGATGGAAAGTGACATCGACATAGCAAACAAAGCACAAATCTGGCCCATAGAAAAAATCGCCGAAAAAGCAGGGATTAGTGAGAAATATCTTGAATTGTTTGGAAAGCACAAAGCAAAAATAGATTTGTCAATCTTAGAGTCTAATGAAAAAAATACTAAGGGTAGTTTAATTTTAGTAACTGCGATGAATCCAACACCTTATGGTGAAGGGAAGACACTTACCACTATAGGATTGGGTCAAGCTCTATCAATTCTTGGAAAAAAAACAATGATTACTCTAAGAGAGCCTTCGATGGGCCCTGTGTTTGGTGTAAAAGGGGGGGCCACAGGCGGTGGACATTCACAAATCCTTCCAATGGAGGATATTAACTTACATTTCACAGGCGATATTCATGCAGTCCAAGCTGCACATAACCTTCTGGCGGCCATGCTCGATACACATATCTTGATGGGTAATGAACTTGACATTGATATTAATAATATTGTGTGGCCTAGGGCCATCGATATGAATGACAGAGCCTTGAGAAATATCGTTATTGGTCTTGGGGGTTCTGGAAATGGTATTCCCCGTGAATCTAAATTTATTATTACTGCAGCATCAGAAATAATGTCAATTGTGTGTCTTTCAAAGGATATAGCAGACCTTAAAGAAAGACTCTCTAACATTACCATTGCATTTGACAGAAAAGGCAATCCCATAAACGCGGGAAAATTAAAAGTTGAAGGTGCACTGGCAGCAATATTAAAAGAAGCACTTAAACCAAACCTTGTTCAGACAATTGAGCACACGCCTGCAATTATACACGGTGGGCCTTTCGCCAATATATCAATTGGTACAAATTCGATAATTGCGACCAATATCGCCCTTAAATTGGCTGATTTTGTCATAATTGAAGCTGGATTCGGCGCAGACTTAGGTGCAGAAAAATTCCTTAACATCGTTTCAAGAAAAGGTAATTTTTCCCCTTCTGCGGTAGTATTAGTCGTTACATGCAAGGCAATAAAGTACCATGGCGGATTAAAGGATATTATTACCTATCACGATGAAGAAGCTTTCTTAAAAGGCCTAAAAAATGTTGAAAAACATATTGACAATCTCAAATTATTTGGGATTCCAGTAGTTGTATCAATTAATAAGTTTAATTTTGACAGAGATCAGGAAATTGAAATGATAAAATCTCTTTGTGCAAAGAAGGAAGTGCCCGTGACTTTATCCAAAATGTTTTCAGAAGGGGGCAATGGTGGAATAGAACTTGCAAATATAGTATTGGAATTGTCAAAGCAAAAGAATAATTTTAAGCCACTTTACGAACTAACTGACGATATTGAAAAAAAGGTAGAGGTAATCGCTAAAAAAATCTACGGTGCAAAACGTGTAATATTTGAAACAAAACCCAAGAAAAAAATTGAATTATATAAAAAACTTGGGTATGGAAATCTGCCAGTGTGCATTGCAAAAACTCAAATGTCTTTATCTGATGACAAGAATCTAATTGGAGTTCCGCCTCCTTTTGATCTTGAAGTAACAGATGTTGAACTTGCAAGTGGGGCCGGCTATATTGTTATAATTTGCGGTAATATTACCCTAATGCCTGGTCTTTCAAGATCACCAGCAGCTGTAAAAATGGATATTGATGACAAAGGAAACATAAAAGGGCTAATGTAGCATAAGCTTATCTTATTAATATGTCCTTAATAGGTATACTTTATTTATTTTTTGGCTCAAAATGGCCAGTTATCAATAGAAATTAATATATATATTTTCTTTTAAGCTTTTATTATGAACAAATTTCCGAGAGAAAAGGATATTTCAGGCTGTTCTATATTCGGATTAATCAATACTGACGGAGAAAAGGTCAGTGGCAGTGTCATTACTGAAGCAATTTCTGTTCTCCATGATAGGGCAAATGGCCTAGGCGGGGGTTTTTCTGGATATGGGATCTACCCAGACTATCCAGATGATTATGCATTACATTTATTTTTTGATTCTGTTAAGGCAAAAGAGGAAACTGAAGAATTAATTAATAAACACTTTCTAATTGAATACGATGAAAAGATTAGAACTGATAATTCTATTAATCTTCCTAATAAGCCATTATTATGGCGATATTTTGTTAAAAATAGGAATATCTTGTCCAAAGATTCCGAAAGAGAAGAGACTTTCAAGGCTGTAATGGATATAAATAATAACATTGAAGGTGCATATGTAATTTCAAGCGGAAAAAATATGGGGGTATTCAAAGGCGTTGGGTACCCTGAAGACATCAGTAGATTCTATCGTCTTGAAGATTACAAGGGTTATATATGGACCGCGCACGGAAGATTCCCCACTAATACTCCTGGGTGGTGGGGCGGAGCGCACCCTTTTGGATTGCTTGACTGGACTATAGTCCATAACGGTGAAATATCTTCTTATGATACCAACAGAAGGTATCTTGAGATGTACGGTTACAGATGTAATCTTGTAACAGATACTGAAGTAATAACTTATCTTTTTGATTTTTTAGTTAGAAAGAATAATCTTACTCTGTCGCTAGCATCAAAGATTCTTGCAAGCCCAATGTGGGTAGATATAGACAGAATGGAAGAAAAAAAGAGAGAGTTGTTAAAAGCATTGAGAATGACCTATGCCGGGGCACTACTCACAGGACCATTTTCTGTTATTCTAGGATTTGAGAATGGGATAATGGGCCTCGGGGATAGATTAAAACTTAGGCCACTTCTTGTAGGAAAAAATGAGAATACAGTCTACATGTCAAGTGAAGAATGCGCAGTGAGGAAAATTTGTCCGGATCTTGATTCAGTTTACAGGCCAAAAGGTGGAGAGCCTGCAATAGCTTTGTTGGATGGTAAATATGTCTAGTGTTATTCCTGAATTTATTGTAGATAAAAATGAAGACAGATGCATCAAATGTAAGGTCTGTGTAAGGCAGTGTTCTGAAGAGGTCTTCAAGTACTTTGAAGATTTTGATTTAATCCGTATTTACAATGACAAGTGCGTTGGATGTCATCGGTGTGAAATGATGTGCCCAACAGATGCTTTGACTATAACTAAAAATAAAGCCCTTTACAAAGATAACTTTCATTGGAGCTCATACACTATTAATAGTATAAAAAAACAGGCTGAAACTGGGGGCATGACACTTACTGGCAGTGGTAACGATAAGGCTTACGTTTCTTACTGGGACAGAATGCTACTTGATGCTTCGCAAGTTACAAATCCTCCAATTGACCCTCTAAGGGAACCGATGGAATTAAGGACATATTTGGGTAAGAAACCTGACAGAATTTTACTTAAGGAAGAAAAGGGAGAAATATCTCTTGATACTAAGTTGGCACCTCAGATAAAACTTGAAACTCCAATTATGTTTTCCGCGATGTCTTATGGTTCTATTAGTCTGAATGCGTGTGAATCTCTTGCATCTGCAGCCTCTAGACTCGGTACATTTTATAACACCGGGGAAGGGGGGCTCCATAAAAAACTGTACAAATATGGCAAAAACACTATTGGCCAGGTAGCTTCTGGAAGATTCGGAGTCGATACAGATTACCTAGCTGCCTGTGCAGCAATTGAAATTAAAATTGGCCAAGGGGCGAAACCTGGAATTGGTGGGCACCTCCCTGGGGAAAAAGTTACCGTAGAAATATCTGAGACAAGAATGATTCCTTCAGGCACAGATGCAATATCGCCTGCGCCTCACCACGACATATATTCTATTGAAGATCTAAAACAACTAATTTCTCTTATTAAGGAAGCAACTAATTATGAAAAACCTGTTTTTGTAAAAATAGCAGCTGTTCATAATTCTGCCGCTATTGCATCTGGAATTGTTAGGGCAGGCGCAGATGTCATTGTCATTGATGGATTTAGGGGTGGTACAGGTGCTGCACCTTCTGTAATTCGGGACAACACAGGCATTCCTATTGAGATTGCACTTGCTGTGGTAGATCAAAGATTAAGAGATGAAAGTATCCGAAATGAAGTTTCAATAGTAGCCGCAGGTGGGATAAGATCAAGTGCAGACGCTGTCAAAGCAATGGCTTTGGGAGCAGATGCAGTATACATTGCAACTGCAGCATTAATCGCGATGGGATGCACATTGTGCCAGAAATGCTACAAGGGAAAATGTAACTGGGGTCTTACAACTCAAGATCCAGTTTTAACAAGAAGATTAAATCCCGAAATAGGGTCTGAGAAATTGACAAATCTTGTCAACAGCTGGAACCTCGAAATAAAAGAAATTCTTGGAAGCATGGGGATAAATGCAATAGAGGCTCTTAGGGGAAACAGGCTTAGATTGAGGGGAGTTGGACTTACAGAATTGGAATCTAAGATACTAGGCATTGAGCATGCGGGGATGTGAGCATGAAAAGAAGAATAATATGTAATGAAGATTTCTGCATCGGGTGCAGATTATGTGAAGTACACTGTAATGTTAAGCACTCTAAGTCAGGGGATATAATTCTGGCATATAAGTATGAAAAGGAAAAAGAACCCTCGCGGATGGCATTTGAGCAAAAGGAACACGTATGTGGATCAATTGTGTGCATGAATTGCAAGGACCCTCTATGTATCAGAGCATGTTCAATGGGGGCAATAAAAGTCGAGGATGGAACAGTTATAATAGATGATGAAAGATGTGTTGGTTGCTGGATGTGCGTTATGGTCTGTCCTTTTGGCGCTATAAAGAGAGGTGACAAAAAGGCGTTCAAATGCGATCATTGTCATGGTGAGGAAGTACCCATATGCGTTCTTAACTGCCCTAACAAAGCACTGGTATACGAGGCTGATTAGATGAAATACGTTATTATTGGAAATGGTGCGGCCGCAGTTGGGGCTATTGAAGGCATAAGGAGTAACGATAAGAAAAGTGAAATAATATTAATTTCTAAAGAAAATTGCATATCTTACTCAAAACCTCAACTATACAAAATGCTAAACCAAGAAAACGTAAAGAGCATATATTATAGGAATGAAGAATTTTACATTAATAATAATGTATCAACTATTCTGGGGAAGACCCTAAAATCAGTTGACTTTAACAAAAAACTATTGGTATTAGGCGATGACAACATAAAATATGATAAATTACTCATCGCAACAGGCGCTAAAGCAAATGTGCCAAAACTTAAAGGATTTGATGGGGAAATCTATTCTTTCACAAATATTGATGAGGCCCTGAAGCTCAAACAAGCTCTTGCCAATAAAGAGAAGATTGCCGTTCTTGGAGGGGGGCTAATCGGAGTCAAGTTATCTGAGTATCTGCATAAGATGGGGAAAGAAGTGACCCTTATAGTAAGCTCCAAAGGTGTATTAAGTTCTCTTGGGGATGAAAAGATTTCTGAAATTCTTAATAATGAAATTTTAGAAAAAGGAGTCAATTTGTTGCTTTCAAGAAAAATAATTGGGGCCAAGGAAATAGGTTCCAAAATTGAACTTAAACTTGACAAGGAAATCATAACATGTGATGCAATAGTCTCCTGCAAAGGTGTAAAACCTGAAGTATCCCCATTTGAAAAAACAGATCTTTCAATCAATCAAGGTATAAAAGTTGATGATCATATGAGAACTAACATAGACAATGTCTTTGCAGCAGGTGATGTAACTGAAATGTATAATTCTATTGAAGATGCCTATTGCAATATACCTATTCTTCCAAATGCATACAGCGGAGGATATTGCGCAGGAATCAACATGTCCGGTGGTGATTCCAAGATTGAAACAGTTTACCCTATGAATTCTCTTAAAATATTTGATGTCCAGATGATAACAATGGGGCTATTATCACCTACTGAAAAAGATGAAGTAATGTCTTTATTTGATCCTAAAAAGAAGGTTTATAGAAAACTTGTGATTAGGGGCGAAAAACTAATCGGCGCAGCACTTCTTGGAGACATAGACCGTGCAGGAATCTTAAACAATATTATCAGAAGTAACTTAGATGTTTCTTCTATAAAAGAAGAATTATTAAACAACAAAATTAACTTTTATGTCCTCCCCCGCAATATGAGGGAAGTCATCGTAAAATCATACACAGAGGGGATTAAATGATTTTAAATTGCAAAGGGCTCAACTATACCGAGATAAACAAGTCCATACATAAGGCAATAGAAGATGGTGAAAAAGAAGTAGTAATGAACAATATAAATGGTCAGGGATATCTATTTGCCGGAGTAAAGAATGGAATAAGGGCAATAATAAATGGAGTGCCAGGAAACGATCTCGGGGGTATGATGGACGGTCCAAACATATTTGTCAATTCCAACATTCAAGACTGTGTTGGAAATACAATGAACAATGGTAAGATAGTCGTCCATGGTGATGCAGGGGATATCTTAGGCTATGCTATGAGGGGCGGAAAGATATTTGTCAAGGGAAAAGTTGGGTACAGATGTGGAATCCACATGAAGGCATTTGGAGAGAAGATTCCAGTCATAGTAATAGGTGAAGATGCTGGTGATTTTCTTGGAGAGTATATGGCTTCAGGCATCATAGTCGTTTTGTGCAAAAACAAAACTAAGCTTGAAAGTAATTACATTGGAGTCGGAATGCATGGAGGGGCCATATACATTAGAGGAAATGTTGATGAATATAATCTTGGAAAGGGCGTTTCAGTATCCCCTCTCGATGAATGGGATATTAATTTCTTAACAAACGTTCTAAACGAATATTCAACAGATATGAACTCTAAAGAGAAATATGATCTAAATTCATTTGTAAAACTAAGCCCATTAAACTCAAGACCTTTCCAGAGACTGTATAGCTACTGAGAAACAATAATTATTTAAACTTTAAACTATCAGTAATGGCGATGAAAAAAACATTCATTATTTTTGGATTGATTGTATTAGTAGCAGTTGCAGCCATGTGTGCAACACCTGGCTCAAATCAACAACAAACAAATACCCAACAACAAACACAAACAACTTCAGACTCTCAATCTTCCGGCACAGGAGAAATTCTTTTCAACGAAAAATATACTGTGAAGGCCAATAGTTACATGTGGAATAGAATTCCCGTTACTAAAGGAACTAAAGTAGATATCTCTTTTGAATCCACAGATAATAAAAATTTAGACTTGTATATAATGACTGATATACAGCATAATTGGGTTAACGTTTATGGTACTAAAGAATTACAAAAACCAAATAATTACTTGAAATTCTACTCAGGCACTAAATCAGAATTTCAATACACTTTTCCAGAAGACGGAACTTACTATTTAGTATTTGTCAATACTACAGACCTCCCTAGAGAATTTTATTATAGTGGAACAATAGTTTCTGGAAGTAAATTGGAAGATATCGATTATGTCATATGTAAAGGTACTGGGCTATCTTTTGGTAAAGAGAAATACGGTTCTTGTGTGACATACATGCAAAAAGGAGAAACAATCAATATTTACTATAGTGTTCAACAGAATGAATACAGAAATAGATTTATTAAAATGTATGTACTTGACGGCACTGGATTTACAAGTTGGACTAAATCTCCCTTTGACTATGTTGGTAAGATCTACGTTGATTCGACAAACGATAGAGAAAGAAGCTATGAGCAATTAAAATGGACTGCACCAGAAAAAGGATACTATTATTTCGTGTTTTGGAACCGGGATTCGCCTGAAACTTTAAAGCTTGACTATAAAGTATACAAAGACCTTACCTAATTATATATTTTTTATTTTTATTATATCCCTCGAATAGTTTTTTAGCTTTCTTTTTTGCAATATTTTTTCAAGGATAGACTTATAAGATTATTGCAATTACATTAAATCCCGGCGAAACAAATGAGTCTGATATCAAGGATTTCTAGTTATCTTGATACGTTAAAGTATAGTGTAAACCCTGATAAACTGAAGGATAGTGACTACTTTCTTGATACGTATCTAAAACTAAAAAGAGATTATGAAGAATTAATCTCGATTAGGCGAAAGATAGAGTTCTTGGGATATCAAAATCCTTATTTTGTTATTAAAGGCATCAAGGATGCACAGGATCCTTATTTCAGAAAAAGGGCAATGGAAAAAAAGATCTGTTTTGACAATATCCAGCATGCTATTGCCGCACACAGAGTTGCCATAGGCCAGTTAATAGATGCTATGGGATTTGAAAAAGAGGGCATAATATATGCTGGGCACGAAGCCCTGAAATTTACTGAGGAAGGTGGAGAAGGAAAATTTATTTTTAGTCCAGATGGTGTCTATAGATTAGGCATAATGAAATACCTTTCTTTTTCTGGGGAGTATATGAAGACTCTTTTTTCCTTAAATAAGGAGGAGAGGGAGAATTACAGGAAGATAATGGACATGCTTGGGGATAAATCAAAGAGCAAGCCATCTTCTAAAAAGAGAATCCCTCAGGAATACGGGATGATGGGAGGTCCAAAAGAGTATTCTCCATTCAGAAAAGAAAATCCTCAATATAAGCGTGATTTTTACGATGAGACGATTGATCTTGGCAGACCTCCAATATATGATAAAAACATTAGAAAAGTTCTATCAATTGCTTATGCACCTTTTGGAGTCGATGCAATATGTGAGGATATTGCACTTTTCTATTTGAAAAAAACATATATGGAACGAAAGATATATGGGGGCCCATTTCCGACAATCGACCCAGAACCAAATGAGGCGTTGCTAGGTAGGTTCTATAAGACTGTGCTATTGAAAGAAGAGATGATGAATACACTGAAAGATATGAATCTAAAAGAGAAGAACAGCTTAGTTGCCGCAATTTCATATTATTTGGTGTCAGAAGATTATGAGAAGACCTTACTATTTTTCTCCATAGACAACAATGAATTTGAATCTGCTTTGATAAGGGCTGGAAATTATGGGGTAATACCTAAAGAGAGCAAGCATCTTCTTGAAAGGGTAGTCAAGAGTGGTGAAAAAAAAGATATAACAAAGAAATTTTTACAAGAACTTAAGGGGGCTCAAGATTGAAAAAGATAATCGCAAAAAATAAAAGAGACCTTATAAAAAAGTTAAGGATTGATCTTTCTAATAACGACGAAAAAATTTATATCAATATGAGGCCATCAGTTGACATTATGGTTGAAGTCTTAGAGCATGCGCCAAATGTAAAATATATACTATGCCCAAAAAGCCTCTATTCCTTGACATCAATTAGGGTCAAAAAAGCATTGGAGCGTGTTGGGGTGCTTCTTGTGCCTTTTGGGGAAGGTGCCGGGAGGCCAAACAAGTACGATGACGAAACAGTCAGCAAATTAAAAAAAATGTATGAGCTGGGTGTTCCAGTAAAAGAGATATCCAAAAGTCTAAAAATCCCTCTTAGGACAGTTTACCACATTGCAAATGGAGAAGAAATTCAATAAGCTATCCTAAATCTCTTATATAGATTACATTTTGTTTTGAAAATACTAAGTAAGTTTTATCGCGTATATTGATTATTTTGAGTGGAGTTTCTTCTTTCGCAATTTCATTTTTTGTCAATATGTCAAAGTAGTAGTCAAGTTTTAGTGTGTATTCTTTCCCAGTAAATATGTCCCACAAAAAGACATAGTAGTAATCACCGTTTCTTTTAAATTGCCTAATCCAGTCACTCCCCCCCGAAAAACTCTTTCGGGTAAATGTGCTCATATTACCCTCTTTGGAATACTTTAAGAAAACAGTGTCAAAAACATACCATCCTTCTTTTCCAGAATAACCGGTGGCTATGACATCTTGACTATTTAATTCAAGACAAAGGCCGCCATCTTCCCAGTTTCCATTGTCAAAATAGTCAACCCAAAGAATTTGAAAGTCTTTGGTAAGCTTGCACACGAACATATCATAGTTCTTGTCTTTTGATTCACCGGTAATATAAAAATCACCTTCATCATTCTCTAGGATTTGATAAGGCCTTTCAAATGGGCCAATATCCAATATTTTCTCTGCTATGACTTTTCCGTTACGGTCCATCTTTATAACAAAAGTATCCGAATCTCTTTTTTGTGTAGAATACCCTAGAATAGTAACTTCTTGATTATCGTTTACTGTAAAAGATGATAACGCGTCCATATCCGAGAATTTTATTTTCACTTCCCATCTTTTACTGAGACTTGATGTAAGCTTTACAAGAGTGCTATTTCCGTCTCCAGAAGTCCCTAATAAATAAGTGTTGGAGTACTTATCATTTAGAATTGTATAGATTTTAAAGTTTTCAATTGCTTGTTCTCTTAAAAACTGGCCATCTTTAGACTTAATTACAAATGAATTATCACTACCTTTTATCTCTCCTGCGAGATAAAAACTATCTATATTTACATCAAACGAGAGATCTTTGACTACATATCTCTCATCTAAAGTATACAAAACAGAGTCTCCGGAGGATAGCGGAAAAAGACTTGAAAAGGTAAGTATAGCAAAAACAAAAAAAGACAAGATTAGTTTCATAGCTCTCATTTTTTCTAATCCTTTAAAAAACATACGTTTTATTGAGCTTCTGTAGGGTCAGTAACCTTGAAATCTTTACCTTTTAGATAATAATCCATTAAGTAGCCGATTGCTATGAACAATGGCACGGTAATTGCAGCCCTTGCAAGGGTAAATTCTAATCCAAGATAACCGGTCTCAATTGTTAGCATTGGTATCTTGAGAGATGAGAAGCATCCAAGGAATATGAATATGTTTTTTATTGAAGCGCCCTTTTTGTAAAGGATATATACTATTGGAAATGCACCATAAAGTGGGCCGGCCTGAAACATTGAGAATATGACTGAAAGTAAAGTTCCTTTTAATCCAGATTCAGGGCCCATATACTTTTCAAATTTCTTTTTAGGTATCCACGCATCCAGTAGTCCTACTAGGATGAATACTATAGGGATAAAAGAAATCATCTCTATGAACATGTTCAAGAATGTTTTTGAAGCTTTGACTCCAAATGTAAAGCTATAGAAGTAAGACACTAGTCCAAAAATAATGAAAACTACAATGAACCCATATTCTTTCAGATACTTATTATTCACATTATCACCCCTATTAATAAACCAATAAGAATGGCTGCAAAGAAATTGAGTACATTTCTAACAAGAGCAACTTTTTTTCCAAAATATTTGCTCTCTAGAGGATATGTGACAACGCCTACCATTAGAAGCGTTGTAATAAAGGTTGCAATCACCATGTAAGACGCCCCCCTCTCTAATAGTTCTGAAGCTATAGGGTATACTATAAAAGCAGGGATCAATGTAATTGAACCTATAATTGCAGAGAGAGCTATTCCAAAGAATCCTGATTCGCCACCAAGATAACGCTCTATCATCTCAGGCGGAACTAATACCAAAATGAAGCTTGCCAGTATCATAATGTTAACAAATGGTGAGAACAAGCCCTTGAAGATTTTTACCCCCTTTTTTACGCCTTGCCTTGTTTTTTCCTTATCAAAATAATAGGATATTAAAACTATAATTGCTCCAGCAATCCATAGTAGTATAATATTTGGAAACATATGTTTAGAATAATAATACCTTTCTTAAATGTAATTGTATGAAAATTATGATTAATAATTTTACTAAATATCTGTATATTTATAATAATCAAAACTTTAATTCAAAAAGAAAAAGATGCACAGTTTGTCGCTTCGGAGGAGTAGGTCTTTCATAGCCGGATGCTTCGACTTCTCGAAGCGGCTATTGCCTTTCGGTGTCCGATAGAGACATTTTTTCAATGTCATGGACCGGGTAAGTTCGAGTGTGACTCAAACATTTCCGATAAGACTTAGCCATCCCGGAAATACCCTTGTCCAAGAGCCTTGTATGCGGGTGGAGCGTGACACTCAAATCCGCCTAAGCGGCCCAGATGCAAGGAATGAAAGACTTTGTTACCAGCGAAGTTTCGACCTGTGCAACATTATCTATTCAATTAACTTTATTTAAAATTTACTGTTATCAAATATTTAGAAAAATAAGTATTTTTTATAGATTATGTTAATTATTTGAATCGTTCCCGGATGCGGTAACCGGTGTTGTTAAACGATATGTTCTTTGCTAGAATCAAGTCCTTTTCTTTTGTTAATTTGACAATATCCTCTAGGTCACGGTATCTATGAGAGACATGAGTCAAGACAATCATTGTATTATCTAATTCTTCTTTTAGATCTAGAACATCTTCAACATGAACATGCATTCTTTCCTCAGCAATCTCTATTTCCTCTTCAAAAAAATATCTGCATTCTGTGACCAATACTCTTGGTGACAAAGAAATTATCTTTTGTCTGTTCTTGTAATTTGATCCTTCCCAGTCTCCTGTGATAAGGATGCTTGTTTCTAGATTATTAATATAATAACCAAAGTTAGGTACTGTATGCTTTAAGGGAACAGGAACAACAGTAGTTCCATTAAATCGAAGATTCTCATTTTCCTGAATTGGGACAAGTTTTCTTCTCCCTTTAGAGTGGAAGTTAATCATCTTAGAATGAATGTCAAAAACGTTTTCATTTTCACCATACTCTTTCCTGTCATCGTAAGGCGCATAGATTTTTATTGGATTTTCAGAAAGGCTTAGAAAGTCTGCGCCACCTGCCATGCACGACCTAACATGGTCAAAGTGAAAATGCGTTAAAAGATATACCTTGTTCTCGTTTTTTGCCCCACATGGACTATCTATCCTGAACTCTATTTTGTCAAGTTTAATGACTATAGAAGGGTGGTAAGGTGCATGTAACCTTACGGATCCTAAAAACTTTGAATTCATCTTATATCATCTATGATAACTCTACAGGTATCTTGGAGAATCTAATCTTCTGATCTTCGTTTTTCATCCAGATAATTGGCTCGCCTTCTTTGCTATCTATGTAAAATGTATATTTGTTGTCCTTGATTTCATCAGTTGTTATTTCAAGGCCTTCGTATGCTTCCAATGTTTTTTTGACCTCTTCGCTTATGCTTTTTTCAACATAGCAGTCAAGAAACGAAATCTCATAAAAAACAGGATTAACTCTCTCCATGTATTCCTTTACTTCCCTGTTGTTATTTAGATATCTTGTCAGAACTCTAACTTTAGTGCTGTTCTTGATAAAAGGCCTTATTCTCTTCATTAAATTACAATCACGGCCTAAATTTATAAACCTTATTCTTATACTCAAAAGGTTCACTAAAAAGAAATTTTTACAGAAATCTTTTTAAGTATTTTAAAAATATGTAGGCTATAATTAAGTGATGAAAAATGGAAGAAGACGATTTATTGGGTCATCGGTCATGGCGAAGAGGATCTCTGATCCATAAATTGGCATTTAAAAGGGGAGTGCATGTAGTTGAAAAAGATAAAGACCTTTCCAGTAAAGGTTTCTCCAAAGAGATTTGTAGCATGGCCCCCAAAACTGGACTTTTCTGATTTTTATACAATTATTAAACAAAGTTTGTTTGCACTTATAATCTGTGCATTTGCCGATATTTTTGCAGGGATTTATCTCACAAAAATGATTGACTTCTTGATTTTATTGCCTGGAATATTGACCATGCTTCCAGCTGCAATTGACATGAGAGGTAATATATATGCGTCAATGGGGTCAAGGATTTCAACAGGTCTTCACACTGGTGAGATAACTCCTAGTCTAAGAGGTTCAAAATTAATAGCAGAAAATGTATATTCTTCCCTTATACAGACTGTAGTTATGGCTACCGTAATTGCTTTTTTTGCAATGCTAGGGGGTTTTCTCATTGGTAATCAAACGATAGGTTTTATCCATCTGTTTTTTATTTCATTATTTGCTTCTCTTTTTGCTGCAATTGGTCTTATTTTAACTACTTTATTAGTATCTATTTTCTCATTTAAAAAAGGTCTTGATCCTGACAATGTATCCTCACCGCTGATTGCGTCTATTGGGGATATCTTAAACGTAGTTTCTCTTTTTGCAATTGGCATACTATCTTTCTCTTTAAGCAAAGGATTCATGTTATCCTCTAGCCTTGCAATAAGTGCCATTATAATTATCTTCTCTATATTGTCTGTAAGGAATAGTTATTACGCAAAAAAAATATTAAAAGAATCAATGGGATTTCTGGCCATATGTGCTTTATTGAGTACCCTTGCAGGTTCACTTCTTGACAAGAATTTAGAGTTCATAGGTATTTTTCCTTTATTGCTTGTACTGTCTCCTCTTTTTAATGCAGAGAATGGAAACATTGGGAGTATTCTATCGGCTAGAATTTCTACAAGCTTTCACTTAGGTCAGGCAGAAATAACTTTCCTACCTAAGTTAAAAATATTGAAGGAATTCTTCAATACATTTGCAATTACAATAATTCTATTCCCCTTACTTGCCATAATTGCTTTTGTGATGTCAACGCTGCTTGATATACCTCAGATGGCTTTCTTTGTAATTCTTAAAATATCCATATTTGTAGCCATTATATCTTCATTTGCAGCAATGCTAACCTCATACTATCTTACATATTTCTCAATAAGAACAAATATTGACCCCGATAATGTTGTAATACCTTTACTTACAAGCGTAATGGATATCGCAAGTGTAAGTATTTTGATTCTAGTTGCATCAATTATTCTTTAGGTTAATTTGAGAATTTGTGTTAATATTTAGAATATATTCTTTATACCGAGAATTATGAACTTGACACCCCAAGAAAGAGTAACAAGGCCAAGGATTGTTGTAGCTACTTGAGTTGCTGTATCGCCCAATACTTTTTTTACCTTATTTGACATAAGGAATAATAAAACTGTTATTAGCAGGACAATCCCTACGGCAAGACCTGTTAGAACTTTTCCGTAGTCGCTACTTGCTAGGATTATTGTGAATATTGTGGCAGGCCCTGTGATCAGGGGGGTTGCAATAATAGAAGCCAATGCTCTAGCAGAGTTCTCTTTTTTCTCGTGGGTATTTATCAGAGGTTCACCAAGGACCATCTTTATTCCAAGGATTGTTAGTACTATACCTCCTGCTATCCTGAATTCGTCTAGAGTCGTACTAAATAGTTCCAATAAACGCTGGCCTAAGATAAGTACCATAAAACACAGTAAAACAGCAATTAGTATAGCAAGGATACCTGTCTTCTGTCTTTCCTTTGGAACCATCGTCGAGGAAGTAGCATAAAAAACAAAGAAACTTGCAAGAGGGTCAATAACTACAAAAAACAAAATTACAAGCTGTATTAATGTTCCTAGCATAGACTCTCCTCTTGGTATGTCAAACACTATACCAGTATAAATTGATTTCTGTTATTTTAATTAAAAGAAATTATTTAAAATAGATATGCATTCCAGGCTTTCTTGGCAGTGCCTTTTTTCTATCGTTTCCCGGATCTTCTTGAGGATCTATGTTAATTTCTGTTTTGAACTCTTCCTTTAGAAATGCCTTTGCTTCGTTAAGTACTTCTTTTTCATCAAACCTTTCTGGGAAGTATCTGTTCTTAAAGCACCTTTGGATTATGAGATTTACGTCTTTTCCGTTTTTTCTGAAATCTTCATTTGACATTGCGGTTTTAATGGCTTCGCCCATATTGTCTTTTGTTTTTATGACTTCGATAAGGTTCCACTTCCAGTTTTCTGCAGTGAATATGTCAATTCTTCCAAGGGTCTTCTGTTCTCCTCTCGATAGAACATTTGTTATCTCCCTTATGTCATTTACAACTTCTTCAATGTAGTACTCGCTCTCTTCTGATATTTTATCAATCATTTCTTCTTTGTATTCGGGCCAGGGGTAATTTGATATAAATGGCTCAAATCCTAACTTTTCCCAAATCTCTTCACAGATATGGGGTGTAAAGGGTGCCAATATCAGTGTTTGAGTTTTTATGACTTCAGAAATGACCTCTTTGTTCGGAGAGTTAAGACATCTCTTTAGGTACCACTTAAGGTCTCTTTGAAGGTCGAAGAACCCTTTCGAAAGGGCTGTTCTAAAATTGGAATCATTCATAGCTTCAGTTGTTTCTTTTATCGCTTTATCTAAAACAGATAAGAACCACCTGTCTATGTATAACTTTTCAGTTCTGCCTTTTCCATAATTTTCAACACAGAAATCCTGCCAATTCTCCAATTTGTCTGTAATAGTCCTTGCAAATTCGCTGTCCCAGTTGGGATCGTCAAGACCTTCTCCACCATTCATTAGGGTAATTCTTACTGCATCAGCGCCATACATTTTCACAATCTGTTTGATTGTATAGAAGTTACCTTTTGATTTACTCATCTTTTCTCCGTCTACGAGAACCCAACCGTTTACTCCAAATCCCTTGGGCCACAGCTCTTCAGGAAATATAGCAGCGTGATTGAATATACAAAAAGAAAGATGATTCTGGATTAAATCCTTTCCACTGTTCCTAAATTCAAAAGGATACCAGTATTCAAACTCTTTCTTCATATCTGAAACTAATTCTTTTGACAGTCCGCTTTTAGCTGAAACTTCATCTAGATTGCCACGTTTCAAATAAATAAAATCAAAGAAATAATCATCAAGTTTTTTTGGATCAATTTTGTAAGATGGGTCTTCAAAGTATTTTGCTAAAACATAGTAAGCCATATAGATGGTAGAATCCGAAAGTGACTCAATTACCCATTTTTCATCCCATGGAAGTTTTGTCCCAAGTCCAAACTCCCTTGTACATGCCCAGTCCTTTAACCAGTCAAGAACATACTCAAATTGTTTTCTGGCTTTTTCTGGGTAAATATTCATCTGCGCTAGACATTTCTTTGCAAGATCTTTCCACTCTGGATTTCCATATGCTAAAAACCACTGGTCAGATACTATCTTCACAACACCTTGTGTAAGGCATCTGCAAACTACCTTCCCAGGGAGTTCATAAAACAATGCTGCAACACCATCATTAATAAAATCAGTAACAATAATTTTTTTGACATCAGAAACTTTAATTCCTTTATATTTCCCAGTTCTCTCGTTTAATATGCCCTGGTGAAACTCTTTCTTGTAAATAATATTAGTTGCTTCTTCAAGTTTGTCGACATCTTCTTGAGAAACGATCCCCATCTTTTCAGATATTTCTATCGCAGGGTTCTTGCCAAAATCCTCCACAGTTATCAGTGAAATTGGAGTTATGTTTTTGACAAGAGTTTCTGAAACGCCATATTTTGATGGATTTGATTGTATGTCTTTCAATGCCATATAATCATATGGGGCGTGGGATGGAACAGACATGACAACTCCAGTGCCTATCTCAGGTGACACAAAAGTTGCAGGAAGAATTGGAATTTTGTCTCCTGTCAAGGGATTTTCACAAGATTTTCCAATTAATTCTTTTGTTTCTAATTCTCTAAGAATCTTGATGTTGTGTTTTTGATTAATTAATTTCTCAGCAGAAACAGGTGATATTATCCAGATCTCATCGTCAACTTCAACCTCTATATATTTGAAGTTTGGATTCATCCACATATTGGTTACACCAAAAACAGTTTCCACTCTATATGTGGCGGCAGGCAGTATCTTTCCATTAAATTTGAACTTAAGTAAGATTATTTCTTCAGGGGTGATACCCTCGCCCTCAAGCCTTGCATGATCCCCTATAGGATTGTTACATTTTGGGCACCAAGTTACCGGGTGTTCACCTTTAACAACAAAGTTTTTTTCCCTTAATTTGTTGAACTGCCATCTGATGAATTTATCGTAATAGGGATTTAGCGAAGTTGTTATGAAACTTCTTCTCCAATCGATACATAAACCTAGGAGTTTTAGATCTTTAATTGATTCTTCTGGGAAATACCTAACCCAAAATTCTGGTTCAGAAAATTTTGGGATTAGTTCTTTTGGAACTTCCATCTTTTCTAATATCTCAATCTGTAATTTCTCGCCGTCTCGTACTCTCTCGGCAGCTGCGACTATTGGTGTTCCAGTCGCATGAAACCCAAAAGGAAAGATGGTGTTGTATCCACACATTCGCTTATACCTTGCAAAAACTTCGGCTCTCATAAGGGAGAACGAATGGCCCAAGTGCATGAATCCATTAACATATGGATAAGGAAAGTTTACAAAAAATTTTTTCATGTTTTTGGAATCAGAATAAAAAATTCTGGTTTCTTCCCATCTCTTCTGCCATTTTTCTTCGATTTCCAAGAGAACCATCTACCTTATTTAAAACACGTTTTTAGGCTATATTTAAAGTTTTTTATTGGAAATATGTTTAGAATATTATGCAATTTTTTAGAACTAAAATCGCTAATTAACGATGTACGAAACATTTATAAACTATGAATAAACCTTTTACTCAAATTCCTGAAGGTGTAAAAATGAGTAAAGCTATGAGACCATTGTGGGGAATTGTCTATTTTATAGGCTTGGTGTATTACATTATTGTTTCTGCTCGAGACGTAGTTATTCAATGTATTAACGGTAAAATTGATCCAGTGGTAATGGAAATTGACACTGTTCTGAAGAGGCCTGTTTCTATGACAATTCTTGCAAACAGTATCACATTAACACCTGGAACACTTACGATTGATGTGTTTCCAGAAAAGCAGAAATTGCTTGTTGCCGTGATATCTCCAAGAAGTCAGAAGGATGTCATTCCTTTCGAGGGATGGATAAAGAAGATGGTGGAGGATTAAATGAACAACAATCATCTATTATACTTGTCAGTTATAGTGATTTTTTTAATTGGTTATTTACTGCATCTTGAAGAGTATTATGTATACGTATTGCTCATAGGTCTTGCAGTTTCAATAATGGCTGGCCTAAGAGTAACAACTTTCCGAGGTGTGTGTAATTCTTTGGCTGGGGCGGGCGCTGCAGAAATAGGAGTTGCTACGGGTTTCATGGTCGTTGGAAAACTTTTTGGGATTCCTTATTATTCAGACATAGCAATTTATCTTCTTCTGCTTGGCCCAATAGGCACATTGATTATAGCAAGATTCTTTAGAGGAGGGATAGCAGAATGAACATTTTTTCTTATACGGAAATAATTCTTCCTTACTTTTATTTGCTGTCAGGATTAGCATTAATAGCAGTAGGGTTGGGTCTTTTTAGATTTGGGCAAAGAAATAATATAGTATATGCAAGACTACATATTTTAGGCATAATGGACGTAGTATGCATGCTAGTTATTCTCTTTTTAGGGAATCCAATCGCTATTTTGGCAGCTTTGGCTCATTTCTTCATGATGCCTTTTGCTGTGCACTCAATTTCTTGGGCGGATCTCAAGGAGGCTGAAGCTGATGTTTGATTACATACTATTATTTGTTGTTGCATTATCTGCGGTAATGGCCGTAATACAAGAAAATCTTTACAAGAGTATAATTATTCTTGGATTTGAAAGTTTTTCACTTGCGGCTATATTCCACTTTTTACTTGCAACTGATGTCGCAGCGACTCAGGCGATTCTTGGTGCCGCTTTGATACCAGGACTATTCATAGTGGCTTTATACAAAACAACGCAGGGGAGGGATGAATAATGGAACCTTTTCAAGTAGGTGCATTTCTTACCGCAGGAATTCTTGTAGTAACTGGTCTATGGGCCGTTATAATGATGGACAATATACTAAAGAAAGTTATAGGTGCTAACTTAATAGGGGATGGAGTTAATCTTGTTTTAATTGGTATTGGCTACAGGCCGGGAGGACTAGTCCCTGAAGTAACTCATCAGTTCCATGCTACAGCCGTACCTTCAAGTTTCTCGCATTTCTTGGCATTCAATGAATTTGCAAATCAAGCTTCTTATTCTCTGCCATTTGCTTTAGTTTTGACAAACATCGTCATTGGTGCATCTACACTTTCCGTCATGCTTGCTCTTTCAGTTGTTTTGTACCATAAATATCATACTCTTAGTGTCCAGAAGATTTTCGAAGGAATGGAGGAGGATGACTAATGTTTAACAGCACTTTAATTCCATTAATGGTAGTATTTCCTTTAATAGCTGCAGTATTGGTTAACTTCATGCATCAAAAGGATAGGTCAGTAAAAATCATAGCTATTGTATCTTCTATAGTAGTTATACTTATACCACTAATGACCTTATATGGAGTTCACCTTTTCAGTGGTCATATACGTACAGAAAGTTTCCCTGAAATATCCAAACTCCTAATACCTGATGTGTATATGGGAATTGTATATTCGTATGGGGCAATTCAGAAGATACTGCTTGCATTGTTGACAGTAGTGACTGTCTTTGTAGTAATGTTATCAATTAACAGAAAGCTTATCTCGGGTGTTTATGTTGCAATGATTTTCATAAGCTTGGCATCAGTAAGTGCAATAATACTCGCAGATGATTTCTTTAATTTCTTCGTTTTCACAGAAGTTTTGACAGTGGCGCAGGCGGCCCTTGTCATAGCAGTCAAAGAAACAAAATCACACAAAGCAGCATTTAAGTACATGATATTTGGTAATATTTCTGGGGGATCTATTCTATTAGGAATAGCTTTGTTGATAGGTGTTTACGGTTTACTAAACATGACTGATTTATCAAACGCAATAAAAGCCGGAGGAGCTCTTCAGCCGATAGCTCTTACAGCCGTGGCATTAATAACAGTTGGATGGCTTTATGAATCGGGTTTATTCCCATTCCACATTGTTAAATCTAATATGTACGAAAATGCGATACCTGAAACAGCAGCGCTATTACAATTGCAGTCCAAATTTGTCTTAGTTGCAATGTCAATTGCTTTACTTAGAATCTTCTCAGGATACCCACTTCTAAAGTCAGTTATGCTGGGATTTGCAATATTTACAGTTGTCATAGGTTCTGTAATGGGGTTACAACAAACTGATCTTAGAAAGCTTCTTTCATTTGTTGCGGTAGGACAGGCTGGGCTTGTCGCCATGGGTATAGGATTAGGTACACCTTTCAGTATTTCGGCAGGAATTTTCCATGCGATTAACGATGTTTTAAGTATGGCGATACTCTTCTTTGTTGCGGGATTTATACTTGAATCCTACAAGACTACAAAACTTGATCAACTAGGCGATGGATTACAGAAGGCTCCACTTGTTGGTCTTATCATGTTTTTAGCAACACTTGCAATATCTGGTGTTCCACCGTTCAACTCATACCAAAGCGAGTTTAGACTAATTCAATCTGCGGTGCAAGCTGGATACCCTGAACTAGGGGTACTTGTAATTCTATTAAGCGTAGCAACTTTTGTAGCAATTATCAAAGCATTCTACATGATATTCATGAAACCAGGAACAAATGTACAAGCGGATCCAAAGATAAGAGGAACAATGCACAAGACTATTATAGTAATTTTAATAGTAATGTGTCTATTCATTGGACTATTCCCAAATATAATCTATGATCCAATATACAATGTCATCGTTGCTTTGGGGGTGTGATAAATGTTAGATAAGATTTACGAAATTTTCCATAATAGGATGATACACAAAGGAAAGGGTGTTGGTATCGGTAGCGGATTTACCTCCGAATTTCTGATGATATCATTCTTTTTAATAGCTGGAATACTTGTATTACGTACCGCAAATTCAGTACTTTTTGCTCTGGGGTCCATGGTAATATTGGCTGCAATTCTATTTACAGTACCAACTGTATTCAGAGTAGAAAAAGAGAACACTGATTCCATTAATTTAACATGTTTTTATGTTGCTTTAAGTATAGCCGTGCTACTAATAGTATTCTATGCCGGATCAGGAGTGTTGATTTAAATGAAAACTAGTGAATTTGAACAGGGAAGAAATCTACTTATGGGGGTATCATTATTTTTGATTTCCTTCATGTTAATGAGAACAATGTACATATTCAGCGATTCAATAATTCCTGGGATGAGTCATCTCTATAATCTTTACAGCGGTAACATTGCACCCAACGTAATAACTGTTATTTTATTTGATTTCAGAGGGTACGATACTTTAGGTGAAACGTTTATCCTAATCACTGCCGTAATCACCACTACGATGGTTTTCGGATGGGGTTCTATAAAAGAAGCATACAAGAAAAAGGAAAGCCTTCAAATGACTGAGAAGTCAACAGTCATCCAGAGATTAACATCTTTCCCAATGTCAATGTTGCTTGTAGCCTTTGGAGTCACAATAGTTCTTGGTGGGCACATCACGCCTGGAGGAGGATTCCCAGGAGGTTCAGTAATAGCTACTGGGTATTTCTTGAGTGTTGTAATATACGGCCTTAGAAAGACACCATTCAGATTTACACACAAGTTTCTCATAAATCTTTCAACTATTGGAGCACTTATATTCTTGCTAACAGGAGTTGTTGGATTAGTGTTTTCAGCATACTACTACGGTTCTGGATATTATCTTTACAATACAGGAGTTGACCCCTACCAGATAATTAACGTTGGTGCTTTTGGATGGGAGAACTTCCTAGACTACCCTGATCCAACACATCCCGGAGTATTGCCCTATCTCAACATTGGAGTAGGATTTAACGTTCTTGCGGGTCTTTCTCTAATAGCTATGTTCTTCATGGAGGCGAAAAAAGATGAGTAGCGAAGTAGCAGCCCTTGGACTGGCAAATCAATGGGGGCCAATTTTATTTGGTTTAATCTATGGGTTAGTTATTGGTTACAAGATTGATTCAGAAGAGATCAATAAGGCAAAATATCCTATAATCTTCATATCTGCACTCTTGATAGCCATGGCATTGGGCACCTACCCAGATTACCAATGGAAACTGTTTGATCATGTAATTAGGTTTTCTGAAGCATTCTTTTCAACAATAATTGGATTGTTTATAATGATGGTGATAAGGAGGCAGTAAGATGTACATTACCACTGATAAATGTAATCTAAGCAGGGTATGCGTAGAGTCATGCCCCACAAAGAGCATCAGGATAATTAACGATAAAGCTTTCAGCTGTGTTACATGTGGCAAATGCATGGAAGTATGTCCTGTTGACGCCATATTCAAGAATAGATATGGTGGATACATAGTAGACAAAGAAAAATGTATCGGATGTGCTATATGTGAAAAGAACTGCCCTGTCAGCGTTATAAAGATGGTGAAGTACAAGGACAAGAGAGTTCCAGAAGGGATATGTGCAATGTGCAATGTCTGCAGAGATGTTTGTCCTACAGGTGCCAGAGTAAATGCCGAAGGAAAACTTAGATTTAATCTTGAGTCAATGACTATTGAAGAGGTGAAGAAATAATGCCAAAGCGGAAAGATAGAGACGGAGGACCAATCCAGACAAAGGGAAAAGCCAAGCTCTTAAGTATAGCCATAGACGAAAAAAGATGCGACAAAGGAGGTAGATGTACTTACTACTGCCCTGCAAACGCTATAAAATATGAAGCAACTCCTGGAGTATGCACTCATTGCGATGTATGTATGGACGTATGTCCTGTAGGCGCAATAAAAAATTCCTTCATCGATTATGGCAAATGTGTTTCTTGTTATACATGCGTTAGAAAATGTATTAATAATGCAATTACGATTGAAAATCACAGGCCGAAGATAAACAAGGGAGAATCAAAAAGAAAACTATATTATTGTAATCAATGCGGGCTATGCGTCGAAGCTTGCCCAACAGACGCTTTAAAGTGGGAAGGCGGAAGAATCCGATTTGATTCTGTAAAATGTATTAATTGTAACCTTTGTGTCAAAGCTTGTCCGACAAAAATTAAGATAAGTGAAAGAGAAAAGATGTTCACTGGCCATTGTATTGTGTGCGGTATATGCACAACTGTTTGTAAAAAAGACGCAATTAAGTTAAATTACAGAGAATGGCATGGTGAGCACGAAGGATGCATTCAGTGTGGTATATGTAAAGAAGTCTGCCCAACTAAATGCATTGAGGTCGATCTTAACGGATTTAGAGTAGATCTTGAAAAGTGTGTCATGTGTGAAACATGTGGCGCATATTGTCCCGTGCAATGTCTTCCAAGAAAGACAAGATACCACAAAGAGATCAAGAGTGGAACTCTTACCTACAATGATGATTTATGTATAATGTGCGAGCAGTGTGTTAAAATTTGTCCAGCTGACGCAATATCTGTCAAGTCTAAAAAACTTGTCTTTGACATGAAAAAATGCATTAAATGTGGTGCGTGTGATAATATTTGCCCAGCTTATGCAATAAATGTACAGACAGATTTTGAAGACAGAACTATTAACGGGAGGTCTAAATAATGAAAAGTATTTTTTTAATATTTCTTAAGGGTATTTATGTAAATATCCTTAGAATACTTTTTGCCGCTGATAGGGTAACAAGTAAAGATATCAGAAATTCAATACTTCAAGGCAAAGTGAAATATCCCGAAGCTGTTAATGATGAATCTTGTATCGGGTGTGGAGGATGTGCTAACATCTGTCCAGTGGAAGCAATAGAAATGGTTTCTCTAGAGAAACCAGTTGAAATAGTAAAAGGATATACAAAGACACAAACTCCAAAATACGATCCATTAAAATGCCTTTACTGTTTTTGGTGTCACGATAACTGTCCAATTTATGCATTCTACGGAAAACCTGGGGCAATTCATCCAAGAGAAGTTGGTGAATTCAAGGCCGACCCATCAAAACTCCTAAAAGAGCCAATAAAACTTAATGCGAATAAGATAAAGGAGATTATTGATATAATGGCTAAGGACTCCTCAAAGTATTTTGAAGAGGTGTAAAAATGTTAAAAAAACTTTCAAGAAAAAATGCAATTCATGTCATGTTGTTTTACACAGGTGGATGTAATGGATGCGATATTGAAGTTGCAAATGTTGCATGGTCACCGAGATATGATCTTGAGCAGTACAAAGTTATACTGACTTGGAACCCAAGAGAAGCAGACGTACTAGCTGTTACAGGGCCTGTTTTAAGAAGAACAATAGAACCTTTAAAGAAAATTTACGAGGCTATTCCTGAACCAAAAATAGTTGCTGCAGTCGGCTCATGCGGAGTTAGATGTGGCATATTCAAAGATTTTGGCGGAGAACTTGGAGACAGTGATGAAGTAGTTTGCAGAGTAGATGAGGTAATACCCGTTGATGCTTATATTCCGGGATGTCCTGCTAGACCTGAAGATATCATCGCAGGTATTGCAGCAGGTATACCTTTATTATTGGAGAGGTGATAAGAGTGGGGGAAAAAGCTAGAAAAGAAAAGGCAGAAGTTGAAATTCCAATAGGTCTTGTACATCCTGGAATGCTTGAACCTTACAGGGCAAGATTCTTTGTAGAAGACGAAGTAATTGTTGATTGTGAACTTACTCTTGATCCATATCATAAGGGTATTGAAAGAATTATGGAAGGAATGCCTGTTCATAAAGGTCTTATTATTACTGAAAGAATTTGCGGCATATGTTCACACATACATCTTTGGAACGGTACAAGGGCTGTTGAAAGAGGTCTTAAGATTGCTGTTCCAGAAAGAGCAGATTACATAAGAGTAATAATGGCTGAACTTGAAAGGCTCCATAGCCACTTAATTTACTTAGCACATGCAACTGAAGTATTAGGCCACGAAACAATGTGTATGAGGGCTTTTACTTTGAGGGAAGATATAATGGATCTTCTATACATAATTTCAGGTAATAGAGTTCATTATGCAGTTCCTATACTTGGTGGAGTCAGACCAAGATGTGACATTGATGAATACAGAATGTCCGAATTAAAGACTAGATTGTCTAAAATAGATGTAAAAATAGCCGATTATGCAAACAGAATCATTAATGATTCGATGATAATGTCAAGGGTAAAAGGAAGCGGAGTATTAACTAAAGAAGAAGCTGAGAAATATGCAGCACCAGGGCCTACAGGTAGAGCAAGTGGGTGGGGTGTTGATCTTAGAAAGAAAATGAAGGAATATAAGAAATTTGATTTCAATGTTATAGTCTTAGATGATGGAGATAACAAAGACAGAGTTGTCGCTAGAGCTCTTGAATCAATTGAATCTGTTAAGATTATTAAACAGGCACTTGAATCTTTACCTTCAGGACCAGTATCAAATAGAAGTTTTGAATTGAAGGAAATGAAATTTTCGACTTCATATATCGAAGCCCCAAGAGGGGAAATCTATGATTCTCTTTCTCTTGATGAAACTGGAAGGATAAGAAGCTATCAAAACAGAACTCCAACTCTTACAGCTTTAGCATCAATGGAAGTTGCATGCATCGGGGACCAATTAACTGATGGTATGCTTACGATGGCAAGTTGTGATCCATGTTTGGCCTGTACTAACAGAGCCATAGTGGTTGAAAATGGGAAGGAGAGGATTTTCACAGAAGAAGATGTAAAGAGCTTAATTAGGAGGGGTCTATGATGATTGAACTTATACTTGCAACTATACTTATCCCATTTGCAGCATTAATTACTGGATTTCTTATACCCGGACTTGAAAGAAAAGTACAGGCTAGGATACAACAGAGAATAGGACCACCTATACTCACACCTGGTTTCTGGGCAATTCTTAAGTTCTTCTATAAAGAAAAGACTAAACCGAATTCACCAATGCCAAAATTATTCCACAGTCTACCTATAATCGGAATATTTGTGATGTTCTTTGCTGTCCTCTTTACAACACCAAAATGGTGGGGAGTAAATGCGCTAGGAACAGTTGTAGCAGTAGTTGGTTTGCTAAAAGTAATAGAGTTTTTGTTCATGGCCATCGGTAGCTTTTCAAGATCTATTTTATCTGTTTCAATGCCCTATGCAGATCAGATTAAAGGGGCAGTCATGAAAGGAGAATATAGAAGATTCTTTGAACAACAGAGCGTAATAAGGGCATTTAAAATGATTACAATAGGGTCATTTCCACTATATCTTGCAATGTTCGTACCAGTAGTTCTAGCAAAATCCATTAATTTCTCAGACATAGTTCAATTCCAAGGATTTGATGCTTCATTCATCTATCCGGGGGGATTGATTGATCTAATGTACCTCAATAAAATATTGAGTCTAAAGCCAATCTTATTTACATTCCCCGGAATATTGGCCGGATTTGTATACTTCATTGGTTACATTATGTTACTAAATGAATATCCATTCAGCATTGAAAAAGCTAAATCAGATGTAATTGAGGGGCCATCATTAGAGTATGCAGCTTGGGCTAGAGGGGGATACTACTTAATGAGAGAATCAATCTTATTTGTACTCTCAAGTGTTTTCATAACAATGTTCATAGGGCTTCCACCAACACTTAATTTACCTTTGCTATTAGTGCACTGCTTACTTTGTTTGATAATGCCAATACTATTCTCGATAGTATCTGCATTTTCACCTATATTTACCTTCAAGCAAATCTACCCAGTTTCAATGGGATTCACAGCACTTGGATTCCTTACAATCATATTATCTCTATTGGCGGTGATGTAAAATGGCTAAATTTATTCTTTTCCCAAAAGATGTCCAGAACATGGGTGGCTATATCGTAGAAAACGTCGCGAAACTAGGCTATAGGGACATAATCGTTGGTAATCCAACAGATGAACCTATTAAAATTGATATTCCAGTATACAATGAAGACATTGTTAAAAGTTATGAACAGCTTGGGATTGTTGTCTACAGACTGAAAATTGATGAATCACTAACTTCTGGGCTTGAAAAAGTAAAAGCCATTGTGAAAACAGACACACTAAAAGACATGAACTTTGACATACCTCTAAAGAAAAAGACAAATAAAAAATAAATATTTTATTATTTTCTATTCTATATTTCTTAAATTTTCATTAAGCTTTTCTATTTTCTTTCTGATTCTCTCGAGTAATTGATTTCCTATTTCAACTAAAACCATTATGTATTCTTCACTAGGATATATCTTGCCGTTTTTAACAACTGGAACATCCATTTTTTCTGTTGATCTTATCTCGACAATTATCTTTTCTCCCAAAGAGAAAATCGATGAATATTTGAACCCTGACTCCTTTGAAATATAGATTAATTTCTTGGCAGATTCTAGATCTCTACAAACAACATGAATTATTGAAGAGTTGACTATTAAAAAAAGCATTTTACCCCCACTATATTGATTTATAGCCCCCCAGATATCTTTATAATCTACCTTTTCATGGCTCTTAAAGATAAAGTTAGATTCTTTCTTACCGCCTATCTCTTCAATTTCAATAAGGATTATTCTGCCAGCACAACTTGAAGTAGTGTAGTAATCTTCTTTAGAGTTTAGAATATTTAGTGTATCTATTATCCTAAAGTCTACTTCGCCTTCTTCAATTACTTTCTTTAAATCTCTAAGATACTTAGATTTGTCTTTCATACTATCTGTACATTATCCTATCTACACTTTTTTTGAGTCTCTCTGTTATAATTATAGCGATTGTTCCTCCGACTATGAACTGGAGTACATTAAATGGCACCTCTATAAGTGCAACTGGGGCAGGTATCAAAAATATCAATATTTCAACGATAAAATAGCCAATAACCATTACGCCCCCACCAGTCACTACTCCTAAGACTTTAGTTACTTTATTCTTATCGCTAGATGCTATTTTACCAACAATAAATCCTTCAATACCTTTTATGATAAATGTAAATGGGGCAAAAGCAGCATAGGGGGATGTAATATCCGCAAGAGCTGGCCCAATAGCACCGACGAGTCCTCCGACAGTAGGCCCAAAGAAGATAGCAGCAATATAAATTATGGCCTCGCCAAAGTTAAGGTATCCACCTGTTTGGAGTATTGGGATCTGGAGAAATCTAGTAGCAACAAATGCAAGTGCAGAAAATACTGCAACTATTCCTATATTTTTAGGATCATTTATTTTTGTCAAAATTATCACATCCAATTAGATAGTCCAATAAAGCCTCAAGCATGCCTGAAAGAGTATGGGTATCCGCTTCAATTGTCGGATTAATTCCATTTTTGATTAGGGCGTTACTAGTTTCAGGTCCAATTGAGACAACAATTTCTGCTTTTAATCCTTTCTTTTTAAAGGCTGTTGCATTTGAAGAGCTTGAAACAAATGCTATGTCAAAATTCTTTTTTTCTGGGATGTCATCTCTCATCCTTACTTTATAGACGTCAACCCTTGTAACATCGTGAAATTCCTTTAATCGTTCCTCTAGGTATCCAGGAGCTTCTTGTGATCTTAAAGTCAAAATCTTTTTTCTTTCCTTAAATTCAGACGCCATAAATTTTGCTAGTTCTTTTGAATTGTATTTCTCAGGTCTTCTAGGGGATATCCCCTTCTCAATTAACTTTTCTTCAGTTTTTGGCCCTATTGTGTAGTATTCTTTATCTTGTGGTAACTCTATACCTTCGAGCCTATCAACACCTGTCGCGCTTGTGAGTACAATGACATCATAATCAGATAACTTGGGAATCTTAAAATCAATATTAATTATATCAATAAGGGAGTAAGCGTAGACATGTGCACCCATTTTTTTCATAATCTCTAATTCTTCCCCATTTTCTCTGGAAACGAATATCTCTTTTCCTTTTATGAGAGATAATTTCTTTTCAAAGAAGTCAAGTTTATCTCTAAATAACACATTTTTGCCTACAAATATGACAGAAGGTGGTTCAGCAGGGGTATCTCCTAGGGTACTTAGATTACATACTGTTGTTTCTTGAAGCAAAGTAGTTCCATTTTTGATTATTGCTACTGGCGTTTTTGGATCGAATCCAGCTTTAATTAGATTTTGAGCTATTGCAGCTCTGTTTTTTATGCCCATTACTATTACTAGGGTGTCTGGAAGTTTATCCCAGTTTATACTAAATGATTTATCTTCAGCCTCGTGGCCAGTTAAAAAAGCAAACGCTGAATTTGATTCTCTATATGAGAGAGGAATGCCTGAATACATTGGGCATGATACAGTTGATGAAATACCGGGGATAACTTCAAAGGGTATACACCTCTCGTAGAGGTACATCGCTTCCTCTGCGCCTCTACCGAATATATATGGGTCTCCACCTTTAAGTCTAACAACAATATTGTATTTTTCCCCATAATCACATAGTTCTTTATTTATATCTTCTTGAAATTGGCTGGACCCTTCAGATTTTTTCCCAACATATATTTTTATGCACTCCTTCTTGGAGTATGAAAGTAAATCTTTACTTACAAGTTTATCATATAGGATAACATCAGCTTTTTTTATCATTTCAAGTGCTTTCACTGTAATTAACTTTGGATCGCCTGGACCTGCACCAACTATATATACAACCAAAAGATCACTCTCTAATATTTACTCTCTTAGCAAGCTCTTTAGCTATCCTTATATAATCTTCCTTCTTTCCTTTTATTTCGCCCCTGACAGATTTAGTTCCTTCTAAATCCCCCACGAATGCTTTGAGTTCTATTTCATTTTCATTTATAAAAGAAAGTGCCCCCACAGGAAGATTACACCCTCCTCCAACATCAATCATGAATTGTCTTTCACACATTGTTTCTATCCTTGTCTTCTCGTCATCAATAGTTTTCAATACTTCTTTTATTTTATAATCATCTTTTCTGCATACAATAGCCAAAGCACCTTGTCCAGGGGCCGGAATAATAATTTCTGGACTTATTCGAGAAAATATGTAACCTTCAATTTCTTTTTTATCTCCGTATAATCTTGAAAATCCGGCTTCTGCAACGATGATTGCATCGTAGAGGCCTTCCTTTAGTTTTCTTATTCTTGTGTCTAAATTTCCCCGTATGTCTTTAAGTTCTAGGTCTGGACGGATTCTTGATATTTCAGACTTTCTCCTTAAAGAGGATGTGCCAACTGAAGCTTCTTCTGGCAGATCTTCTATAGATTCTTCAAGACTAATTATGGCGTCATAAGGAGGCCTTCTTTTAGTGATGGCGCAAATTTCAAGTTCTGGCAGGATATCAGTTGGGTAATCCTTTAAGGAATGAATGGCAAAATCAATTTGATTATTAATAAGGGCATCATCTATTTCCTTGATGAATAGACCTTTACCTCCAATCTTGTGCAATGGAAGGTCAAGAATCTGGTCTCCTTTAGTTTTTATTATTTTTTTTTCAACTTCAATTCCAGTTCTTTTACACAAATCATCAATTGCTTCATCAGTTTGAGTCAAAGCTAGCTTTGAGCCTCTAGTACCGCAAATAAGTTTCATTTTATCATCATCTTTTAATTGTCTTTAGCACAGAACTCATGCTTTCTAAAGTTTTATCTATTACTTCTTCATCGTGGTCTATTGACAAGAAGTTACATTCAAATTGTGAAGGTGGTAAGAATACGCCTTTTTTTAATAGTTCTTTGTGGAATTTCTTAAACATTTCTGTATCCGATTTTTTTGCATCTTCATAATTCTTTACTTTGTCAACACCGAAGTATAAACAGAACATTCCAGGTGCGCTATATAGAGCAGTTTTCATTTTTGAAGTCATGTCATAAATACCGTCTGTGATTTTATCAGTCATATTCTTTATTTTTGGATAAGTCTCTTTTCTTTCTAATATGTCTAAGGTCTTTAATCCTGCAGCTATCGAAACTGGATTTCCATTGAATGTACCTGCATTATATACGTGGCCTTCTGGGGATACTTCATTCATTATCTTCTTTTTTCCTCCAAATGCTGCAAGTGGAAAGCCACCACCAATAATTTTCCCCATAGTTATAATGTCTCCATTGACTTTGAAGTATTCCTGAGCCCCACCTAGACCAACTCTAAATCCTGTTATAACTTCGTCCATAATTAATAAAGTTCCGTTCTGCTTTGCAGTCCTTTTTACTTCCTTTAAGTATCCTTTTTCAGGTAGGATACAGCCTGCGTTTGCAATTATTGGCTCTATTATGATTCCTGCAACATTACCTTTCTCGACTATAGATGATAAAGCCTCGATATTGTTAAATTGTACAGAAATAGTATTTTTTATAGAATCTTTAGGTATCCCCATTGAACCGGGGCTAGCTGTAGTCATTACTCCCGATCCTGCCTTTACCAAAACTACATCATGGGCGCCGTGGAATCCCCCGTCGAATTTTACTATCTTATCCCGTTGAGTTATACCCCTAGCAAGCCGTATAGCACTCATTGTTGCTTCAGTACCGGTGCTAACACACCTAACCTTTTCTACATTGGGCACAATTTGGCATAATCTTTTTGCAAAGATAATCTCCTCTTCAGTTGGTGTTCCATAATCAGTTCCTTTTTCAAGTTGATGTTTTACAGCATCAATTATTTCTGGATTTTTATGTCCCAACATCATTGGGCCATAACCTAAGCAATAATCTATGTAACTGTTGCCTTCAACATCCAACAACATTGGACCCTTGGCTCTTTCGGTAAAAAAAGGGTAAGGTTTTATTGCCCGAACAGGACTATTAACTCCTCCACAAAGATATTTTTTAGATTCATCAAAGAGATCTTTATTGTTTCTCATGATAAATCTTTAAGATAGAAACTTATAACTATTTCGAATCTTCATCTATCTTTTTAAGAAGAAGGATAGCATCTTCTTTCTTTATATCAACTCTGTTGTTCTTAACAAATAGGGAAAAATTGTAAAGTATATTACCTAGTGTTTTTTCTGAGTTTTCAATTATCTTGTCCCATCGTCTTTCTGGAAAATACAAACTTTTTGCTGATTTGAATAGTATTTCTGATTCTTCTTGACTTATTATGTTTTCATTAGTGGCTTTTTTTATTGTTTCTCTAATATTTATAAGAGGTTCTGATATTGGAATAAATTCTTCACTATCAAAAGATAATGCGACTTCATCATCAGAATTTAATGTACCATTTCGGTACCAATGGTAGATTTTCCCGACCCCTATCATTCCATACCTATCAAGCTCTGAAGCTCGTAAAGCACCCATACTTGAAGCACCATATATTTTTATGCCACTCTTTAGAACTTCCATTAACTCTCTAGGCGATACCGCACTTTCCCTAAAGAAAACCCCATCAATAATTCCAATTATATCAAAACCTTCTGAAACAGCCTTTGGAATATCCCCACGTCTAATTGGGGGGGCGTAGATAACTTCTCTTTTCTTATCTGAAGACAAAATATATTTAGCCTCTTCTAGAGGAAGGCTTGGGCCCAAATAGATAATAATTCTTATCAACTTCTCTCATCCGTCCTCTTGATCCAATTCTTGAGTTATCAATACCATACTGTTCAAGTTGAGGAACAAGAACTCTTACCACAGGTATTCCAAGTTCACTTCTTGTAAGATCAACAACGATTGCTTTGCTAATTCCATTTTTAGTTAAAATATCTAATAATGTATTAATGTCTTCTAAGATATCGTCTGAAGCTTTAGCAGTGAAATCCGAAGTCTTTGTTTCAACTCCAAATTTATTTAAGTAATACCAGTTTAGTTTTCTGATACGATCATAGCCTATCCTTCTTTTCATTTCTGCTTTTTGTGTATCTTCTCTAGCGCCGTGGATTTGGGTCAATCTTGATTGAGCCGCTTCAGTTATTGCACGGTATAATGCTACTTTTGGGTCGATATGCGTTCCCATTCCCATTACCATAAGAGTTGGATCTTTTAATCTCAAATCGTCAATTGCAGCAAGAATTGTTGGAACTTTTATGTCAGAAGTAATATCTTTAAAAACAATTTCTACTTCATTTTCTTTAAATCTATTGAGAAAATCTTCAAGCAAAGGATCATTTATTTCAATTACAAGATCCTTGGGGAAAGTTCTTTTCATCTCAACAAGAGACCATGCATCTCTTTCAATAACTTCACATAGACCATGAAAAATTGCTTCCTCTAAAGTATTCCCAGAAGCCAATCCATTTGTGTTTGTTCTAAAAAGGGGGTAATCTCTTTTCAGAGGATAGGGATGAAAAACAGAATTTGCAGGTACATAGATTTCTTCTTTCCTAATAAGGTCGTATCCTTTGACCCACCCTATCCGTATATATTCATTATACATCTCTTGGGCAGGTAATGTTAGTTCATAAGGCGATAAATAATTTACTTTTTCGTTCAATTCAGATTCTGAAAAATCTGAAATCATCTCTTCATTAACTTCAGAAGAATATCTTTCAATACCTTCCATTATTGCAGATACCTCTGCCTCAGTTTTAGATACGCCTTTTCCGTTATAGACTGACACCGAGCCCTGCGATGCGTCAGGTCTTACCGCAGAGAAAACTGGAATCCCAAGTCTATCGAGATCAGTTATATCTGCAACTCTTGTGATTCCACATATCTCAAGCTTATCTTTGACTATTTCAAGCGTTTCTTCTGGAGGGATAGCTCTGTGAGTATCCTTCATATATAGTTTTTTACAGCTTTTGAGTTCCATTTTATCTACCGTATAATGAACCATCCATATGAATATCAATCAGGTAATCAAATGGTACAATACCGCACCAACCTGCTCTTTCAAAAACGCTCATAAAACATACACCGACAATCTTTTTTTGTTTGTTCCCTATTTTGTCTAAAAAAATATTGACATTATTCACTTCTGGGCCTCCTCGCATAGCAAGGCCTCCAAGTATAACGACTAAATCTGGATTAAATGGATCTCCACCTTTAATAAAATCAAAATGAATATTCGAAAGATTGACCCTATAGGAATCATTAATATCAATTGTTGGAACAAAAATTAGTTCTTTATTCATCTCTCTAATGGCATAACTTAATAGTTCAATTATTGGGGTGCAAGTGTAGGGATTTCCAGTAAATACTATTTTTTTTATTTCTTTTTCGTTATCCATATCTTCTACAATCTTTTTGAAACTTCTTAAGAAACCAGTAAGTCCTTTTGTTATAGAATCAATCTTTTTCAAAGTAATCCACCTCTTCTTCAAAATACTTGAAAAGTATATCTTCAATATTTTTTTTCAAGGCATCTATATTTGATCCTTCTTGAGCTGATATTTTTATGCCCCCCACGTCGTCTTTAAAACCCCAATCTTTTAAATCTGTTTTATTTAAAACTTTTATAAATGGAACGCCTATAAAACTCTCAGATATTTCCTTGTATAGGTTCATCTGGTCTGCCATAGTGTAACCACATGATTCAGTTGGATCAAAGACAAATAAAATTAATTTTGCAAGATACTTTAATGCTGATATAGCCTGTAGTTCAATTGGATTCCTATAGCTAAGTTCCCTATCTAATAGCCCGGGTGTATCTACAACCTGGATCTTTCTTTTATTGTAGGTAAATGAGGAAACATTAATTCCTTTTGTTGTAAATGGATAAGAATTAATTTCAGGTTCAGAATTAGTTAAGGCTTTTAGTAGTGAAGATTTTCCTACATTTGGAAATCCTGCTATGACTACAGTGTATAAATCAGGATTTATCGAAGGAAGATTTTTTAGTTTCTCTCTCGCATTATTCAAAAATTTTAGATTTTTTTCTACTTGTTTTAATATTGAGATATATCTGCCATAGCACTGTTTTCTCAGAAATGATGCATCCTGAGATGAATTTGCCCTTCTAATATTTTTTATGTACTCTATCTTAACTGCGTTAATTGTATTCACTGCAAAAGAAAGAGCACCTAGATTGTGTCTTAATTTATCTATTCCAACAATTACGTCTATCAACTCTCTTGTGAATGGAGGCAATCTATCAAAAGAAGGATATCTCTCTACAACTTTGAAAAGTGACTCTGCTAGATTTTCTCCAGCAACTGTAACTCTAATCGATTCTTTCTCTTTAACTATTTCATTGATATTTTTTTTACTAGATAGTGCTTTTTTCTTAGCATTTCTAAATGCCTTATCCACTATCTCGTCTATATCTATACGAGGTATTTCTTTGAACATATGAAAAATCCTGTGATAATTATATATCTGAGTCTCACTTAATAGAATCTAATGTGTATACCTTTAAAAACCTCTTCTTAAGTTCACTTGAACTATAAGGCAATCTCTTGTCAAGCCTCATTATTTTTGTATTAAGTCCACTTTTACTGATACGTTCTTCGATCCACGAGGAATACTGGTCAGGGCCAAGAAAAATAATATCCGGATTCTCCACTAGGACCGGTGCAAAAAAATCTTTTTGGTCTCCAAGTATAACTTTTTCAACCATCTTAAGATTTTCAAGAATCAATTTACGTTCATTTTCGTTAAATATCGGGGCACGTCCCTTGAACTTCTTTATAGTTTCATCTCTTGCTACAACAACGGTGACATCCCCTAATTTTGATGCCTCAGTTAAGAAATAGATATGCCCGGGATGGATAACATCAAAATTACCAGCAATAAGAACCTTCAAAGGAGCACCTTTACTATATTAAAAAGGTTATTTTATAAATATTGTGGAAAAGGTTTCTTATAATGCTCATTGCCGTAAGGAACAAGAAGAAAAAAGATGAAGTTGAAATCCTAGAAGTTCTTAGTGGAAAGATTACTACAAAATATCTTCTTGTTCTTGCCCAAGATGGAGAGCGATTTGTTCCTAAAAAATTTAGAAAGATTGAAGATGATAAAGAAACAATCTTGATGCCAAAAGAATCACTTAAACTTCTGAGAAGTGATACCATTTACATATCAAAGGATCACTTCACCGAGGATATATTGAATTTATTTACCAACATGCTAAAATCTTATGGTTCTAAATTTGATTTTATTTCTTTATGCAAGTTCTGCTTGATTGAAAATAGAATCAATACTAAAGGAACTCCCTACACCTATCACTCCGAGCCAATATGTGAAATATGTGCAAAATCTGAAATTGTAAAAGATTTGAACTATAAGGGGATCAAGGATACAAAACTTGCTGAAAAATTACTGAAAAGATATTCTGACGTTGACCGGGTGCTTATGGTTTTTGATCCAAAGTTTGATCCTACAAGAGATTCTTCAATTACGATGTATGATAGGATTGACTCTTCTCCACTTGACATTAAAATTCATAAAATATCGGACCTTGATATATCTAGCGAATTCAAAGACAGATTTTCTTCAAGAGGTATCCATGAACTTACACCGGTACAGTCCATTGCGATAGACATGGGACTATTCAAAGGCAATAATTTTCTCGTTATGAGTGAAACTGCTTCAGGAAAAACATTGATAGGGGAATTATCATTTTTTTCAAGATATAAAAAGGGAGATAAATTACTTTACTTATCCCCTTTAGTTTCACTTTCTTTGCAGAAGTATGAGGACTTTAGAGAGAATTATCCAAACAACAGTGTTTCTTTAAGAGTCGGGTTATCTAGAATTGCTGAAAATCCAAAAGATATAAACAGGTCTTTAGATTCAGACATAATAATTGGAACATATGAAGGCATAGACCAGATTTTTAGATCTGGGATTACGATTAATGGTATCTCTACTGTTGTAATAGATGAAATTCATATGCTTCAAGACAAAGAAAGAGGCCCTCTATTAGACAGCTTAATATCGAGACTATATATTTTGTGTCCAAAAGCTCAGTTTATTGGATTATCTGCAACTGTTGGGAATCCAAAGGAACTCTCGGATATACTTAAAATGGAACTTGTCAGTTATGACAAGAGGCCTGTTCCATTAGAAAGACATGTTATTTTCTGCACTGGTCACGGTGGAAAACTCCATATTATCTCTAGATTAATAAGAAAGGAAAATTCAGAAATCTCTTCAAAAGGTCACAGAGGACAAGTAATTGTTTTTTCTAATTCAAGAAAGAATTGTCACTCTCTTGCTGAGCATTTTAAGACGAGAGGGATAAATGCGGCAGCTTATCATTCTGGCCTTCCTTTTAAGGAGAGAAGAGAAATAGAAAATAAATTCTGGAAAGGAAAGCTTGATACTGTCGTCACTACTGCAGCACTTGCTGCAGGCGTTGACTTTCCAGCATCAGCAGTTACTTTCGAAACGCTTTCCATGGGGATAGAGCCACTTAAGATATTTGAATTCCAGCAGATGATAGGTAGAGCAGGCAGACCGTCCTTTCATGATAAAGGAAAGGCTTACCTTTTGATAGATCCACAAGAAAAGTATGGTGAGGTTTCTGAAGAAGAACATTGTTTTTATCTTTTAGATAATAAATCTGAGAAGGTAGATATTCAATATGATAGTGACACCTCTCTAGAAAGAACATTATCGATTATTTCCACATTTTCCAATTTATCTGTTGGTGAAATAAAAAGAAATTTTGAAATGGGATTTGCCCCCTCTTTTGACAATGTATTTATTGATACTTTACGAAAGGAGGGATTGATTGATATTAAGGCAGATAAGGCAAATATTACTAAATTTGGTAGGATTGTCTCCTCAAATTTTCTTAAAATACCTCATGCTCTTTTCATGAAAAAATTTAATAGAGAGGACATTAGAGAGATTATTTTCCAAACTTTACCATTCCCTAATACTTACCTCACAAGCAAACTCCAAGCTATTCTAAAAATTGATTCATCTTCTCTTTTTTCTGGAATAACTCTAGAAAAAATTTACTTCCAAAATAGAAAAGAAGCCCTATCTAGTCATGGTGAAGAAGTCTTGATAAATCTTTTAACTGAATTTTTTGCTTGTGGTTGCAAAGATGCCCCATATTGTAATTGTCCAAAGATTGAGATTGGAAAGAGATTATTAGATTTAAGAAAAGCAAAATTATCCCCTCATAGGATTAGTGAAGAATTTAGAAAAGAGTATGGATTGAAGATTTTTTCGGCGGATTTGATCAATTGGTTAGATTCTGCAATAAGAACTCTTGAAACAGCAGAGAAGATATTTGCCCTTTATGGAAAGGAGAAACAGAGAAAAGCTACAATAAAAGAGATAGAGAACATAGTAGGAAGACAATCTTCTAAAAATCCTTAAACAAAGATAATTTAATAATAATTGCTTTATTTACAGTCATTAATTAATCTATAATTTTTACTTATTTAGCTTCAAAATATATTGAACCATATCATTATATTTAAAAATATAAAAGATATTTAGAATATGTCGAAGAGGTGATATAATGGAAAAAAACAAAAAAATATTAATCGGAGGAATAGTTATTATTCTAATTGCAATAGCCGCATATTTTACCTTCTTTGGAGCGCAAGAAAAAACTTACACTGAAGATACACAAGGAGCCATTACTGTAAAAAAAGGAGATACATTCAAAATTACTCTCAAATCCAATCCGACTACTGGATATCAATGGAATGCAGATTTTGATGAAACTCTAATCCAACTTGTAGATTCATCTTACAAAGCCGATGAACCACAACTTATGGGAAGCGGTGGAATTGAAATATTTGAATTCAAGGTAATTGGATCTAACACAGACACTAATATTAATTTCTCTTATG